>NZ_JAKSXU010000155.1:0-6627 GCF_022829325.1 Methylobacterium sp. J-092
CAGCTTCGTTGCCGACGCGGCGCTGAGCGCCTCGCTCGGAGCCATCGAGGCGGTACCGAAGCCGGTGGACTGGGCGCGCCTCCGGACGATCCTTGACCAGTTCCGGGCGGCCGACGGCGACGTGCTCGTGGTCGACGACGACGCCGACATGCGCCACCGCCTCCGGACGGTGCTGGAGCGCAACGGCTGGAGCGTGCGCGAGGCCGGGAACGGCTGCGAGGCGCTCGACCAGGTCCGGCACGGCGTGCCACGCCTCGTGCTGCTCGATCTGACCATGCCGGTCATGGACGGGTTCTCGTTCCTCGACCAACTCCGGGACCTGCCCGGCTGCGCCGAGGTCCCAGTGGTGGTACTGAGTGCCCGGGACATCACGGCGGTGGAACGCGAGCGCCTGTCCGAGGCCGACCAAATCTTGCGCAAGGGCGACACCAGCTTGCAAGACATCGCCACCGAGCTGCGCAAGCTCGACAACCGTCAGACGGACGCCGGGGATGCGACCCCGACAGGGGCCGTGGCGGGAATCCCATAGGCTCCAACCCTTAGTAGGGCATGTGATCCGACCCGCACGACGGCGGAGGTGCCGATCCTTCGGCCGGTGAAGCGTCGGACGGTCGCGACGACAGGTTTGCCCGGAGGGGGATAGATGGAACACGGTTTGGCGACGGCCGTCCTCTGCATCGTGGGCGGTGGCATCGCCGCCCAGGTGCTCGCAGCGCGCCTTCGCATCCCCGCCATCGTGCTGCTGCTCGCGCTCGGGTTCCTTGTCGGACCCGTGCTCGGCTTGCTGCACCCGTCCCGCGACTTCGGGGAGAACCTGCGCCCTTTGATCGGCTTGGCGGTCGCCATCGTGGTGTTTGAGGGTGGCCTCGCGCTTGATTTCCGCGAACTCAGGGCTTCCGGCGAAGGTGTTCTCAGGCTCACCGCCTTCGCGCTGCCTATCAACTTCGTCCTCGGCACCCTCGCGGCGCACCTCATCGGCGGGATGATGTGGGGCCCCGCGTCGGTGTTCGGCGCCATCCTCGTCGTGACTGGACCAACCGTGATCCTGCCGCTGCTGCGCCACGCCCGCCTGGAGCGCCGGTCCGCCTCCTTCCTGAAATGGGAGGCCATCGTCAACGACCCGGTCGGGGCGATCCTCACGGCGGTCGTCATCGAGATCCTGGTGGGCATGCCGCACGGTGCCGGCGAGACCCCGGCGGTCGCACTGGCGATCCACCTCGCCGAGGGCGTGCTGGTGGCGGGCGGCCTCGGCGTTGGCTTCGCTCTATTGGTGGCCTGGGCGTTCCGGCGGGATCTCGTCCCGGAGACGCTCAAGACGCCGGTGCTGCTCGCGCTCGCACTCGTTGCCTACGTCGTCCCGAACCTGCTCATGCACGAGGCCGGGCTGATCGGCGCGACCGTGTTCGGCATCGCCCTGGCGAACCGCCACGTGCCAGGCTTGGGCGAGTTGCGTCGGTTTAAGGAGGCGCTTGTCGTGCTTCTGGTGTCGTGCCTGTTCGTCGTACTGACCGCCGACCTCGACCTCGGCGTCCTCGGCAAGTTGTCCCTGCCCATCCTCGCTCTCACGGCCGCCGTCCTGTTCGCGGTCCGCCCGGCCGCCATCTGGCTCGCGACGCTGGGCAGCGACCTGACGCGGCGGGAGCGCCTGTTCGTGGGTTGGATCGGCCCCCGCGGCATTGTCGCGGCCGCCGTCGCCGGTTTGGCCGGGCCCCGTCTAAGCGAGGCAGGCTACGCCGGCGGCGATCTGATCCAGCCCACCGTATTCGCGGTCATCGTGGCCACAGTCATCCTCCACGGCTTCTCGCTGGGACCGCTGGCCCGGCGACTGAATTTGTCTACCGCGGCCGAGACCCAACGGCTCGCCGTAGTTGGAGCGTCCCCATGGGCGAGCGACATGGTCGTCGCCCTGCATCGCGCGGGCGTGCCGGTCGTGCTGATCGACACCTATCCGGGCGCGCTCCAGGCCGCCCGTGACGCGGGTGTGCCAACGCTGCAGGCCGAGCTGTTGTCGCGGCATGCTGAGGAAGGTCTCGCCGACCACCCCCCGGACCATATGCTTGCTGCGACCCGAGACGAACTTTACAACGCGCTGGTGTGCACTAGGCTTGCCCCCGAGATCGGTCGCGAGCGCGTCTACCAACTTGCGCCGTCGTCGGACCACCTCCTGCATGCGGACACGGGCGTCAGCCGGGATACCCGCGGCAAGGTACTCGGTGACGGCAAGATCGATTTCGATTCCCTAGCCGGGCGACACGAGGCCGGCTGGCGTTTCGAAGTCGTCCCTGCGAACGCGGGTGCGCAGACCGACGCGGTCGACCTGCTGATCATCAAGACGGACGGGGTGGTCGAACTCCTTTCGGTCGACAACGAGCGTGCCGCCCCCAACGAGGGGGACCGCATGCTTGCCTTCGCCGCGCCGAATATTCCTCAGCTCGATATGGCGGAAGAGCCGTCTCTAGCGCACGTCTGATAAGCGTTTTGCGTACAGCGTTCAGGCTCATAGGGTTCGCTCTGGGGTCGGTTGGGCATTTCCGATGGCCCGCATGAAGTTGAACCTCACTCAGTAGGTCAGCATCGCCCGCAGGCCGACGACCGTGGCGTTCTTGATCCGCCGCACAAGTTCGTAGCGTGGGTCCGGGATGTTGCCCCCCGGATGTAAGACGTACTGCAGGTTCGGCTGAACTGTCACGCGCGGTTCGAGGACGGCCTGGTACGTTGCATCGAACAAGGCCTCGAACCGTTTGCATCGGCATTGGGATCGGGATCGCCATCAACCGCCTGATCGTCCGGCCGCTCGGGCGGGTGATGACCTTCGTCGAGCAGGTCGGTTAGGGCGACCTGTCCGAGACGCTCGGGGACAGCGGCCACAACGAGATCGGTCGCCTCCGGCGTACGCTGAACGCGATGGTCTCGGGGCTGGCGGATCTTGCGCGGATGAACCGTGCGGCGACGTCGAACTTGAACGCGGCGGCGGCCGAGATCCGCGCCTCGGCGCAGAAGCAGGCGGCGTCGGTGGAGGAGCAGTTCGCGGCGGTGCAGGAGACGGCGGTGACGGTGGACGAGATCACCCATTCGGGCGCGCAGATCACGAACCGGGCCGGCGAGGTGATCGCCACCTTCGGCCTCGGCCATGACCGCGTGCCGCCTGCCGGTGCCGCCTTCGCCGTTGACGCCGGAGATAGACCGCTTCACGGGCGCCTTCGTGAACCGGCTCGAGGATCATCCGGCGGACTTCCGGCGCCGGCGCATCCCCGCCGTGCAGTCTCCGGCCGGTGATACGCGCGCCTGGCTCGAGAAGCGCCGGGCCGAGCAGCAGGCGAGCCTCATTCCGACGCCCGGGCCCGAGCTCAACCGCATGCTGACCCTGCTGCTCGCCCCCAGACAGTACGGTACGCTGACCGAGAAGGCCGCTGGCCTGTGGCTCGCCCTCTACCTCGAGGCGTTGGGTGACCTGCCCACCTGGGCGGTCGAGCAAGCGCGCATGGCCTCTGGGAATCCCGGCTGGCGTTGCCTATGGGACGGCCGAGATGTGCCGTCTTCGCACGATGTGGTCGCCGAGTGCCGGCACATCCTCCTGCCGATCGAAATCGAGCTACGCCGGCTCGACGTCGTGCTCGATACCGATCTCTACGACAACGGCGCCACGGACGGGCATCGGGCGAACGCCGTCGCGCACTGGGCTTTGGTTAAGGCCGAGATGCGCGATGACGATGCGGACGTGTTCGCGTCGACGGAGGAAAGCTTTCGCCAGCGCGCGCATTCATGGCTCAAGCCAACGAGTGTTTCTGTGCCCGTGAGCGGGCCCACGCGGAGGCGAATGGCTGAAGAAAGGTGATGTGCGGCCATCTCCCCAACAGCGACCAGCTCGTCTGCCGACTTTGATTGCGTGCGCTGATTGAGGTCGAGTGATACTGATGCGCGAAGCTGACTTCCGCTTCAACCTCGTCAAGGACGAGCCCGTGATCCGCGATGCCCCCTGGGAGATCGCGATCAGCGACACTCTATCATCGATGCCTTTTCTCATTGTCAGAGCACCGTGTGTTCACCCACCGTTGCTTCGTCGAGAGGCGTAAGGAAGGCGGCACCTACGCCCGCCTCAGTCCGGCGTGCGATCCTCGCCTGATGTCGTCCAACCATGATCGTTTGCCCAACATCCACCGGAGCATCCAGCCGCAGCGCTACGCCGGTGGCCGACAGATTTAGGATCTGCGCTGGGACGCTCGTTCCATCTGCTGTCGCGACCTGTACCTGCTTAGACTTAGGCACGACTCGACGGCAGACGCGCACTTCCTCGACCGGAGGGGCTTGCAGCCGAGCCATTTCCAAGAGGTTGCGCACCACCTGACCGGGCGCGACGCCACTGCCAACGACACGTACAGCGAAATCATCGGGGCCCGCTCGCACAACTCGTATTTCCATCACACCCACGCCACGGATCGAGCAGCCGAGCTGCGCTGTCACAGGGGGGATCGTCGCCGAGCGCATGCGGATGCCCTCGGGGGAAATATCGACGGTGATGGCATGGAATTCGGACCCGTCGCCGTTCCAGCATAGTGCTGGAAGTATGATGGCGTGACGCGGGTTAGCTCGTCGATCGGTCATAGGGCGGGATGTTTCATGCCCTGACCATCGGGGCTTGGACTTGCGGCTGCGTTGAAACTAACGGCTGCATTTTATCAAAGTGGGATTTCTCGCTGCAGCCGGTGGAGACAAGGCGATGTCGGGCCGCCTCCCGATCCGCGACGAACTCGCCCGCCAGCTTGGATTGAGCGTGCCGGCGGAGGTGCCGTGATGCCGAAGCGCGAAGTTTGCGCAATCTAGGTGAAACTTCTTCCAATTGTGGCACGTAGGGTGCCGCGAGCGAACGGCTCAGCTTGTGCGGCGATCGCAGCGATCCCCGCAGAACTGTGAGATATCGACACTCTATGTCTCTAGAACACCCACCTAGGGGCCCATCGCGGCGCCCACGCTTGGCCCTGGTTGTCGCCATGTGTCTCCTGCCAGTCCTGCTATGGATCGCCATCTACCTGATGAGCGGTAAGGCAGTCTGGTTCTGACGCCATCGCCTTCGCCCTCGGCGCTTTTAGTCCCTGGGGCGGAGATACTGCGCGAGAAGAAATCCGCCTTGCAGAGCGATCAAATGGGCGAAGAGGACCAAGAGCTCCAACGCGCCTAACTCCCGGCGGACGAGGAAGACTGCGATATAAGCGACGATGAGGCACCCTGAGGCGAACAGGATCATGACAGACCGATAATGCCACCCCAGTGCGATCCCAACGGCAAGCAGAAGCGCGGATGTGATCATCCTGACCCAATCACATCCTGGGCGTTTCAAGCCCCTTAACAAAGCCGTTAGAAGCGACAGCACGATGTCGCGGCAGATCCGGTGGGACTCTGTCTCAGCGAATGCGCCGAACGTCGAACAACACCAGATCTATCAAGGGGTGGAAGCCCCTGCTGCCCACAGGCGGATAGGTCCGTAGTGTTTCGTGACCACGTCCGACATAACCGCAACGCGCCTAGGGGCGCCACGGTGCGAAAAACGGCATCTGTCCCAACCGCGTAGATCGCGAGGCAGATTGTAGGACGGCGCCGTTTTCACATCCCGTGTGTCATCCATGGCCCATTACAGCTGGGCGCAGCCCAACAGAACAGGCTCGACCCACGAAAGGCGGCGACCGAGCCTGTTCCGTTCATGGCAGGAAGGCGCGCCCGCGGATGGGAAAACAGTCATTCTGGACAATGCCGATGGGTGGGTAAGGAAGCCTGCGGCTCCGTCCGCCTTGATCGCCATTTCGGTAGGACCACGGCTGAATTCATATAGAGCAAGTAGCCTACGCAGCGTGGTTAGATACTGTCTGCGACGGCGATGAAACGGAGTAACGTTCCGGACGGCCGATTAGATAACCCTGCACCGCGTCGCACCCGAGCTCTTTCAGCAGAGCGAGCTGGTTCGCTTCCTCGACGCCTTCTGCGATCGTCTGGATGTTCATGTCACGCCCCATCTGCGTGATCGCTTTGACGACCGCCATCGAATGCTTGTCTCCCAAAGCTGCTGCGACGAAGCTGCGGTCGATCTTGATCCTGTCCAGCGGCAGGTCACGCAGATGGGCGAGGGACGAGTACCCCGTCCCAAAGTCGTCCATCGCGATCTTGATGCCGAGTTGGCGTAGCGCCGACAACGTGTGCACAATCTGGCGGCCGTCCTCGACCAGTGCCGTCTCCGTTAGCTCGATCTCCAGTCTGTTCGCCGGCAACCCACTTTTCGCCAGGGCGGAAGTGATATGAGCGAGAAGCATCGGCGAACGGAACTGCACGGCCGAGATGTTGACCGCGACATGCTGATCTGTTGGCCAAGCCACTGCCTGCCGACATGCCTCTTCCAAGACCCAGCGGCCGATCGGCAGGATCAGCCCCGTCTCTTCCGCCAATGGGATGAAGGTCGCCGGGGGGACGAACCCCCGCGTTGGATGCTGCCAGCGAATGAGCGCTTCGAAGCCCAGGATGGTGTCGTCGGCGAGCGCCATAATGGGCTGGTACGCGAGATGGAACTGACCCTCGGCCAGTGCGAACCGGATGTCGTTCTCAAGGAGATGCCGGTTGGCGACGGCCTCGATCATCCCAGGG
>NZ_JAKSXU010000118.1:0-18019 GCF_022829325.1 Methylobacterium sp. J-092
CACTATAACACTAGTCACTATATAGTTTCAAGGTACGCGAGACCACCACGTTCTACACCAGGACGTACACCCTTTCCCTCACCGACGGTCTTCCGATCTACCTGAAATCGCTCGGCTGGATCGGGGCGCTGATCTTCGCCATCGCGATGGCGAAGATCAGCGCCACGATCCAGCCGAGCCGTTTCAGGTTGTGGAGCGCGGAGCCGTAGAGGATCAGCGGCGGCGCGCAGCCGAAGTTGACGCAGTCGGCCAGCGAATCGAGCTCGGCCCCGAAGCGCGAGGTGCCCTTCAGGAGCCGCGCCACGCGCCCGTCGATGCCGTCGAGCACGGCGGCCGCGATGATCGCGATCACCGCCGGCTCGAACTTGCCCTCGAAGGCCAGGCGGATCGCGGTCAGCCCGAGGCAGAGCGCCATCAGGGTGATCATGTTGGGCGCGATCATCCGGAACGGCACCGGCTTGAACCGGCGCGGCCGCGGCTCGTTCGCGTCCGGCTCGAAGGGCGGGAAGAGATCGTCCATCGCCCCCTCCCCTCAGATCCGGCGGAACGAACGCTCGGGCCCGCCGCCGAGGTCGGCGAGCACGGTCTCGCCGGCGACCGCCTTCTGGCCGAGGCCGACCAGCACGCGGGTGCCGACGGGCAGGTACACGTCGACCCGCGAGCCGAAGCGGATCAGCCCGAAGCGCTCGCCGACCGAGAGCTGGTCGCCGGCCGAGACGAAGCCGACGATGCGGCGCGCCACCAGGCCGGCGATCTGCACCACGCCGACCCGCACGGGCTGGCCGCCGTGCACGGTCTCCATCACCATCCCGTTGCGCTCGTTGTCCTCGCTCGCCTTGTCGAGCTCGGCGTTGAGGAACAGCCCCGGCGTGTAGTGGATCTGCCCGATCTTGCCCGTCACCGGCACGCGGTTCACGTGGCAGTCGAACACGTTCATGAACACCGAGACCCGGGTCATCGGCACCTGGGGCAGGTCGAGCTCGGGCGGCGGCAGCACGGTCGAGATCAGGTTCACCCGCCCGTCCGCCGGCGAGACCACGAGGCCCTCGGCCACCGGCGTCACCCGCTCGGGGTCGCGGAAGAAGTAGCAGACCCACAGGGTCAGGATCAGGAACACCCAGCCGAAGAACTGCGAGAAGGTGCCGGCCAGCACGGTGAGCACGATCCCGATCACGATGAAGGGGTAGCCCTCCTTGTGGATCGGGACGAGCGTCCGGCGGATCGTCAGGAGAAGGTCGTTCATGCGGTCTTTCGGAAGGGGCGCGCGAAGGGCGCGGGGCCAACGGGATTTTGACCCGCGCGATGGCAGCCCAGGGCGCGAAGGTCAACCGCCGGCGCCGTCGCGCGGGGGTCTGGCCGCCCCATCGGACCGACACCCGCCCCGTCATTCCGGGGCGCCGAAGGCGAGCCCGGAACCCAGAGCCGCCGACGCGAGCAAGGTCCGGCACCCTCGGCGCGTCTGGATTCCGGGCTCCGCTGCGCGGCCCCGGAATGACGGTCGTTGGCATCCGATCGTCCAGGCACGCCAAGACCACCCCGCGCGGAAAGCCTCCGCCGGCGGCATGGCCCCGACATCACGGACAGGAGACGCGGGACGCCGCGGAACCCTGTGATGATGCGCACTGAGCCGGTTCCCCGGCGCCCCGCGGTGCCGGGCCCCGAGAACGCGGGCACCCGGCGCCGATTTGTCGTCGCGGCTTTACGTACCGCACGGCCCCGCCGCCGCGGCCCGCGCGACGCGGGCCCCGGTCACGTATCCGGCCACGTAGGGCCGGGTCGCCCCGGCGACAGCCGGAACGGGCGATCCCCGCACCCTCCCTAACGTCGGGATGGGCTCAGGTCTCTTCTGAGAGCGCTCCGCTTGCGGGCGACAGCCCGCCGCTCGGTGCGCCCCGCGCCGCGCATTATGGACGCCGTATCGCGGCGGGTTGATCGACCCACCTCGCAGGACCGCCACGCTGCCGACCGCCCCGTCGATCACCGGGCCGGCTCCTGACGGCGGCCCCGGGACGAAACGCAGCCCCGGCGCCGTGCAGCGCGTGATGGGGTTATAGGCATGTCTTAGGAATTTTGTCGAGTGACGCAAATTGAGTCGGCGAATTGCACTTCTCTTAGTTTGACGCGCAGATCATGCCCCGAAGCGCCTCTTACAGGTTTGGGTACTACAATGCACCATAGCGATATTATCTAAAATTATTGATTTTGGTTCTAAGTATCGGAAGCGGTAATACATTTTCTGGAAGTGGATCCAATGAATAACCGGTGAGACGCGTAAAGAGATTTGGAGCGATACCGATTTCAGCAATTAGTTGGTGCAACCTTGCATCTCCATTTTTTGAAATCCAAGCGATTGCCGAAAATAATAACTCTGAACTCTCCAGAGGAATGGCTTCGTCGTACCGTTCGAATTTCGCTTGCCCCGTTTTTACTAATTGAATATTAGCTGTCCGGTATTGCGCGGCATCGACAAGGCCAAGGTCAAAAGCGCGTCGCGTGATGGCACGCACTGAAACCTTCCAACGTAGTTTCATTGCAAATAAAGCGTTCCAATCAAACTTACGCCGCGTTCGCGGAAATTCTCGCGCGAACGCAACCCGGGGGATTAAAAATGCACCCGCAAATCGAAAAGCTTCGCCTTCGGTAACACTATCGCCTGTCACTACACCCTGATGCATAACTAAATGAGCGGCTTCATGAGCAAGATCGAACCGTAGTCTTGTCCCAGCTTCTTTTGCAGTAGATCTTACAACTATAGGCCTGCGGCGGGCCATCGACAATGCATCTATGCGATCAGTGAGATCATCAAAGTGGACTACTACAGCCCCAGCATTTTCTAAGACTCGCGTCATATTAGTAATCGGCCCCTCCAACCCTAACCCCCAATACTCACGGGTTCGCTCCGCAATCTGTTCGATCGCTTCAACGGACGTAGGGCGCGCCGAATCGGGAAAATCGACGGGCGGCAGGCGCACATGATTTTCAAGCTCATCGACCAAGGCTTCCATTGCAGTTCCGCGCGCAACCGCTTGTGCCACTAATCCTCGTGGCGCACTTGCAAGACGGCGGAAATGACAATCTTCTTCGCGAACTGGATTTTTTGCAGGTGTATAAAAGAAATTTGGCGTGACCGATAACACAGCTGCCAAGGCCATGCGCATGTCCTCACTCGGCTCCTTGGCACCAGTTTCAAGCTGATGAATGAATTGCCTACTTGTAGCGACTAACCCACCCAGCTCATCGAGAGAAAACCCAGAAAGCAATCGTGCTAGCCCCAGCTTATCTCCATAAAACGCACATGCACCATTAGACGAATCCCGCCCCGGTCTATTATTACTCGAAACCACGCCTTTAATCCTTGCGCGGACTAGCGGATGAATCGATAACGCGCTCGTCGAGATCTTCTCCAAGATCGCCGACACGAGGCGGGGGCAATTCGCGCCCTTCAGGCCGCTCCTCTCCAAGCATGACAATCAGAGGCTCAGCTTCCGCAAGCGGTATTAACCAAATAGTTTCCGGATGACCATTTCGCAAAGCGACAAAACTAGCATCCAGCAGAGCGCCATCCATATCTGTGGTTACATTAATGCGAAATAATATCCCATCGACCAAAACTTCAGGCTCTAGATCGAGTCGCAACTGCTCAAGCGGCGTAGCAGCTACAATTTTTACCGTTGGCTCTTTCGGATCACCTCGCCAAAATCGCATTGGTATCTTACTAATACTAAATTGAAAATGCTTGCTTGGATCGATGACAGCAAGCCATTCAAAACCCGAAGTCTCCGAGGCTTGAATAATCTGAAAACAACCAAAGTTATAAGCGCAAACCCCAAGGGTCCATTTGTCGTCACCGATAGCTGGATCAAAGCGATCAACTGCGCTTCCACGCCCCAATGCCAACAATTGTGCCACTTTGACGAGACGATCTTTCGTCAATTCCGGATGATATTCCCACGGCAACATCTTTGAGTTCCCACTGGCCCGTCCGGGCCTTTATAGCACTTTGTCAACCTGCTCCGAAATTGTCAACCTGTGCTGGTGTCCGGCACATAAGGTCAAACTCGACTCGCAGCCGCTTCACCTTGGTCCTCGGCCCGGCACACTGCCGCCTGCCACGCACCTGCTTCGCGCTGGCAGTTCCAAAGCGCCGCATAGACGCCTGCATGCACCAAGAGCGCGGGCTGCGTGCTACATTCGGCACCGATTCGATGCCCGGAGCCCGCACGAATGCGCATGCATCCCCTCGGCTTGCTGTGCCTCGCCGTCGTCGCTCTGTCCGCCGGGCCGGCCCACGCGAAGCGGTTGAGGCCCGACGACCTGCTGGTTCACGGCCAAGGCTGCTGGACGCGGGCATTCGCGCCGAACGCGTCCTTGGAATGGTGCTTTCGGCAGGGCGGCATCGTGGACGGCGGCGCCACCAAGGATGGCGAGGGATTCGAGGAGAAGGGGGTGTACCGGAGCTTTTCCGAGCATGTCGTCATCCTCGGCTTTCCGGGCAACGGATGGCCCACCGAGAACTACGTCGAGGATTGCCGCTACCGCTTCGAGGACGATTTCCAAATTCTCGTGCTCGACGGCTGCAGCAGTGCCGGGCGATGGCGCCGGACCGCCTGGCAGCCCCTCACGCCCTGAGACGTCGGGGCGCGGCGGTCGCGGCCGGCTCCGCCCGCCGTGGTCTCACTCGACCAGCTGAGGCTCCCCGCGCGGCGCCACCCGCACCCGCTCCGCCTCTTCTTCAGCCCGCCGCAACGCCGCCCGCGCCGCGTCCGCCTCCCGCTGCCGGTTCCAGAGCGCCGCGTAGACCCCGTCCTGGTCCAGCAGCGCGCCGTGGGTGCCGCGCTCGACGATGACGCCCTTGTCGAGCACCAGGATCTCGTCGGCGTTGACCACCGTCGAGAGGCGGTGGGCGATGACCAGGGTGGTGCGGCCCTTCGCGATGCGGTCGAGCGCGTCCTGGATCTGCGATTCGGTGAAGCTGTCCAGCGCCGAGGTCGCCTCGTCGAGGACGAGGATCGGCGGGCTCTTCAGGATGGTGCGGGCGATGGCGACGCGCTGCTTCTCGCCGCCCGAGAGCTTCAGGCCGCGCTCGCCCACCGGGGTGTCGTAGCCCTCCGGCAGGCCCTCGATGAAGCGGTCGATCTGGGCGAGGCGGGCCGCCTCGCGCATCTCGGCCTCGCTCGCCTCCCAGCGGCCGTAGCGGATGTTGTAGCCGATCGTGTCGTTGAACAGCACCGTGTCCTGCGGCACCATGCCGATGACGGCGCGTAGCGAATCCTGGCGCACCGCGGCGATGTCCTGCCCGTCGATGGCGATGCGGCCGCTCTGCAGCTCGTAGAACCGGAACAGCAGGCGGGAGAGCGTCGACTTGCCGGCGCCCGAGGGGCCGACGATCGCCACCGTCTTGCCCGAGGGCACCGTGAACGAGACCCCGCGCAGGATCGGCCGGTCCGGGTTGTAGGCGAAGTGCACGTTCTCGAAGCGCACCTCGGCCGGGCCGGCGACCAGCGCCGGGGCGTTCGGGCGGTCCGCGATCTCCGGGTTGCGGTGGAGGATGCGGAACATGTCGTCGATGTCGATCAGCGCCTGTTTGATCTCGCGGTAGATCATGCCCATGAAGTTCAGCGGCATCGAAAGCTGCACCAGCATGGTGTTGGCCAGCACGAAGCCGCCGATGGTGGTGCGCCCGGCGAGGATGTCGCGGGCGGCGAGCCACATCACCGCGGTCATGCCCAGCGTGAAGATCAGTGCCTGGCCGGCGTTGAGGACGGCCAGCGACACGTAGGTCTGCGTCGAGGCCTTCTCGTACCGCGCCATCGCGCCGTCGAAGCGCTGGGTCTCGCGGGCCTCGGCGCCGAAATACTTCACCGTCTCGTAGTTCAGCAGCGAGTCGACCGACTTGGTGTTGGCGTCGGTGTCGGACTCGTTCATGCGGCGGCGGATCGCGATCCGCCACTCGGTCGCCTTGTAGGTGAAGCCGAGATAGGCCGCGACCATCACGAAGACGACCAGGGAGTAGGTCCAGTCGAACTCCCAGGCCAGCACGCCGAGCACCAGCACGAACTCGACGATGATCGGCACCAGCGTCAGCACCATCAGGCGCGACAGCTCCTCGATGCCCGAGCGCCCGCGCTCGAGCACCCGCGTCAGCCCGCCGGTCTTGCGCTCGAGGTGGAAGCGCAGGGAGAGCTGGTGCATGTGCTGGAAGGTCTTCAGCGCCAGGCGGCGCACCGCGTGCATCGCCACCTTGGCGAACAGCCCGTCGCGCGCCTGCGTCAGCCCGGCCATCAGGATGCGCGAGGCGCCGTAGATCGCGATCAAGAGCATCGGCGCGGCGAAGATCCCGGTCGGCACCTGCTCCTTGCCGTGCTCCTGGCCGCCGACCGCCGCGACCAGCGCGTCGGTGATCCACTTGAAGGTGAACGGCGTCACCATCGTCACCAGCTTGGCCACCAGCAGCAGCCCGAACGCCAGGAAGACCCGCCGCTGCAGGTCCGGCCGGCCGTAAGGCCAGAGATACGGCCACAGCCGGCGATAGGTGGCGACGAGGCCCGGGCGCGCGTCGGGCGCCGGCGGGGGAGTGGAGGTCATACGCGATCGTCCGGAAGAGGAGGCTCGCCCCGGCATATAAGCCGGCGCCGCCCGCGGCACACCCGCAGCCGCCGCGGGGCGGGGCGGCGTGGGGGAATCCTCAGCCGTTCCTGCCCGCCTTCGCGTCCTTGCCGTCGCCCGGCAGCACGAAGATCTGGCCGGGGTAGATCAGGTCCGGGTTGCGGATCTGCTCCTGGTTGGCATCGTAGATCACGGTGTAGCGGTCGCCCGCGCCGTAGGTGCGCCGGCTGATCTGCCACAGGCTGTCGCCGCGGATGATCTTGGCCGTGCTCACCGCCGGGACGAACACCCCCGCCCGCGGCGGCTCGATCGCGGCCGGGGTGGGCGAGACGGCCTCGGCCCGCGCCGCCGGGGCGGCGGGCCGCTCGGCCGGCTTGTCCACCGCCGCGCCGGGCCAGGGCGGCGCGAGGTTCGTCGCGACGCGGGCGGGTTCCGGCACCAAGAACGGCACCTCGGCCCGGCTGCGCACCTTGCCCGAGACCGAATCGACCTGGTCGACCCGCACCGTGTAGGCGCCCGGCTTGACCCCGCGGCCGATGGTGAAGGTGACTTTGCCGTCGGCGCCGACGCTCGCCGGGGCGATCAGCGTGTCGTTGAGGTAGAGCCGCACCGTCGCACCCGGCGCGGCCTGGCTGGTGACGAACAGCCGGCCGCCATCCTGCGCGTCCACGCTGACGATCTTGACGGGCGCGGGGGCGTCCTTGGCGGCCTTCCCGGAAGACGGCTTGGCCGCCGCGTCCTTCGCCGCAGGGGCCTTCGCCGCGCCCTTGACGGGGGTATCCCTGCCGGCGACCGCCTGGCCCGGCGCCGGGTCCGGCGCCCGCTGCGCCGTCCGGACCTCCGGCTGCGACAGCACCACCGTGGGCTTGTCGGGCGCGGTCAGCGCCACCAGCGGCTTCTCGGTGCGCGTGGGCGAGACCGCCACGGCGACGCTCTCCGTCGAGCGGGTCTCGCGGCCCTCGGCATTGGTGGAACGCAGCACGATCTCGCTGTTGCCCGCGGGCAGCGCCGGCGGCACGATCGCGAACTGCCCGTTCGGGTCGGCGAGCGCCTTGGCCACCGCCTTGCCGTCGACCAGGAGCTCGACGACGGTGTTCGGCGCCCCGCGGCCGGCCACCACCGACTCGCCGTTCGGCTCGACGCGGACGATGTCGAACTTGAGCGCGTCCGGCGCCGCCGGCGCCTCGGCGCGTGCCGCCGGCGGGGGCACCATGCCCGGCACGGGCGCCGGGCCCGGCGTCAGGGCGCCGACCGCGCCGGGCGCGGGCTCGGGCGCCGGAGCATGGGCGTGCCGCCACCGGTCGAGCCCGCCGAACACGGCCGCCACCAGGCCGAGCCCGATCAGCAGGCCCAGGACCGCGAGAAACACGCCGCGCCGCAACTCCGCCGTCATGGCGATCCATCCCTCGTCGACACCACGCCCGCCCGGCCGCGACCCCCATCCCCGCCGGTGGAGACTTTCGAAAACGCCCGCGCGAAAAACCGTCGACTGTTCCGCCCATATTACCGTACATGTCCGGGAGACCAAGCCGCAACGCGCGCGCAGCGAACGAATTCCCCGCGCGATCAGCCGTTTGGCACCGATTTCGCCCCTGTTTACGACCTGTCAGCGGCCCGAACGGGACGCACGATACGACGAGCATCGATGAAGGAGGCCGGATGGCGCCGGTGAAGACGGTCTGTGTCTATTGCGGCTCCGGCTTCGGCGGGGACCCGGCGTTCCGCCAGGCGGCCGAGGCGCTCGGCGCCGCGCTCGCCGCGGCCGGGCTCGACCTCGTCTACGGCGGCGGCGACGTCGGCCTGATGGGCACCGTCGCCCGCGCGGTGCTGGCCGGCGGCGGCCACGTCACCGGCATCATCCCGGACTTCCTGAAGTCGCGCGAGCACATGCTCGACGCGATCCAGGAAACGGTCGTGGTCGGCGACATGCACACCCGCAAGCGCATGATGTTCGAGCGCTCCGACGCCTTCGTCGCCCTGCCCGGCGGCATCGGCACCCTGGAGGAGTTGGTCGAGCAGCTGACCTGGGCCCAGCTCGGCCGGCACCGCAAGCCGATCCTCCTGGTCGAGGTGGCCGGCTTCTGGAAGCCGCTGCTGACCCTGTTCGACCACATGCGCGCCCACGGCTTCATCCGCGACGGGCTCGACCTGAACTACGTCGTCGCCGAGGGCGCCGACGCCGTGGTGCCGATGCTGCAAGCAGAGAACCGCCGCCTGGGCGAGGACCCGGCCGCCGAGCGCTTCGTCACCGAGCGGCTCTGAGCGGCGGGGTCCGGCGCGTTCGCCCTCGGATCCTCGCGCCGCCGGGCCGCCGCTCGCGACGGCGAGGGGCGGCCCATGCGAAACGGTTTCGCCTCCGCCTCCCCTTGCACGGGCGAGAGACCGCGACGCGTGTCCGACGATCCGCTCGTGGCCGTTCAGTAAATTTTGCCGTAAATTTTGAATACAGAATAGCATCACCCGCGGCCGGCGCCGCTCGTTGAACCTATTCGACGCCGTGCTAGACTGACGGGCGAGTCGATCGGGCACGAACCGCAGCGCGAACGGCCGCGAACCGATCAAAAGTCTGTGTTCGCGCCGTTCGGCGGCGCCTCCGACAATAATCGGAAACGTGTTCGTCCCATCACGGCCCAGTTTTTGCAGACCTTAGGTCGGCATCGACGCGGAGCGCGCCATGGATATCCGGGAGATCGATCGGCACCGACGCCGATGCATGGACGACGGGACGGCGGCTCGTCTTGGCGACGGGGCGATCGTCGCTTCGGCCGCGTGCGCCCGCCTCGGAGATGCACGATGACCGCCGCCGGACAGCCCGCCCTCCTCGCCCCGCCGGCCGACGCGTCCGCGCGGCGCCCGGCTTCGGAGCGGTTCGGCCTCGCCTACCGGATCGGCCTGCCGATCGCGCTGTGGGTGCTGTTCGCCAACGGCGCCACCCATTATCGCGACCGCCACATCGTGCCGGCGGCGGGCCTGCGCGAGGCGGTCGAGGCCGAGGTCGCGAGCCGGCTGTGCCCGGGGCTGCGCCTCGACGAGGCGAGCTTCCGGATCCAAGCGCAGGCGCACGGGATCAACCATTCGGACCTCTACCAGAAGCGCTCCGCCTGGCTGCGCAAGGACGCCGACGCCCTGGAACGCGAGCTGCGCGCCGACCCGGACACCGGCTGCCGGCACATGCTCGACCTCTACGGCGGCGACGGCACCGCGCCGCACCTGCTCACGCACGGCTGACCCGGCGTCGCGCGCGGCGACGGGATCGCGCGCCGGCCAGCGCCCCGACGAGCCCCGCCCGACCGTGCCGCCGGCGCGAGCCGACCGCAGCGCAGCGCACCCCCGTGCTCGACGAACCCGCCGGGTTCAGGCCGCTTGGACCTGCGGCGCGTCCTCGGCACCGTGCAGGATGCAGCGTCCCTTGCCCGCGGTCTTGGCGGCGTAGAGGGTCTGGTCGGCGCGCCGCATCAGATCGGCGAGACCGAGCGGGGGTCCCGACGCGGCGGGCCGCTGCCGGGCGACGCCGACGCTGACGCCGATCCCCGCGAACGCGCCTCCGCCGACCTGATAGGGCGCGGTGATCGCCGTGATGATTCGGCCGCCGAGCCGGCGCGCCGCCGCGTCGTCGAGCCCGTCGGCGAGCACGAGGAACTCGTCGCCGCCAAGGCGGCAGGCGGTCGCGTCCGGCCCGATCGCCAGCGCGAGGCGCCGTCCGACCTCGCGCAGCACCGCGTCGCCGGCCGCGTGCCCGAGGCGGTCGTTGACCTGCTTGAACCCGTCGAGGTCGAGGTAGAGCAGCGTCCGGTCCCCGGCCCCGGCCGGGCGCGCGTCGAACGCCTCCTCCAGGCCGCGGCGGTTGAGCAGCTCGGTCAGCGGATCGGTGATCGACCGGCGGTGGCTTTCGCGTTCGCCGAGGATCGCCTGGACGGCCGCCGCCCGGTGATGGCGCAGGATGCTGCGGTTCATCAGGACGAAGGCGACCGTCTGGATCGCGATCAGCGGCAGGAATTGCGGATGCGTCGTCGCGAAGGTGGTCTTGTAGCTGAGGTCGATGAACAGCACCTGCGCCATCGCGTAGCGCGGGGCCGCGAAGTTCCGGCCGACGATCCCGCCGATTGCCGCGAGCCCGGAGGCGAGCACGACCATCGACATCGCCATGTCGCCCGAGGGGACGACGCAGGCGATGGTCGCGCCCTGCAGGCCGGCCCAGAGCAGGCCCGTCGCGAAGACCGGGCCGGACGGCGCGTGCACCCGCCGCAGCAGCACGAGGCGCAGCATCAGCAGGAGCAGGTCGAGGAACGCGATGGCGGCGAAGAGCCACCGGTCCAACCAAAGGTAGGCGACCCCCGCCACGGCGATGGAGTTGACGGCGCCGACCACGAGGGGCGTCGTCGAGGTGAAGAAGCCGGCGCGCATGCGCGCCTGCACCGCCTCCGGCAGGTCGGGCCCGATCTCGGCGAGCCACCGCAGGACGCGGCCGTGAGGCGCAGGGTACATCGTCAAGGTCGGTCCCGGGTGCCGCGAAGATCGGGCACTGCAACCGTAAGACGTTCCAATGAAGACTCCGTCTTGGAAGTGGATCGCTTTTGTATCGATCCTGCCGTGCCACAAGATCAGGCGCCCGCCGATAGGCTCGCAACCTTCGATACGGCCGAACAACTGACGATTTCGGGCGCGGTCGGGCGCCACACGCGCTGGGTGTGGCGCCCGGGAAGCGACGGGCGTCTGGGCGTCGGTCGCCGCGGTTTCGGGTCGCCCTTCCGCCGCGTGCGCCGTGCGATCTCCCCGATCGAGCGCCGGCGCGGAGGGCGCCTCGTGGTTCAGAAGCGGTACCGCAGCCCGACGCTGCCAGTGTAATCGTCGCCGCCCGCGCGGGCGACGCTGGTCGAGCCGGTGACCACCCCGCTGAGCCCGTTGCCGAAATCGAGGTCGAGGCCGCCGGCGATCCGTCCGTAGACGTCGTCGCCGCGGCGCCCGGTCTCGGTGCGGATCAGCAGGCTCGGCGCATAGGTCTGGAACGAGGTCACCGTGCGCACGCCGTCGAGGACATCGTGCTGGGCGGTGAGGTTGAGGAAGGGCGAGACGATGCCGCCGAGAAGCGGCGCCACGGTGCGGATCTGGAGGCCGCCGCCGACGGTCAACCCGTCGAGATCCTGGCGCCGGACGCCGATCGTGAGCAGCGGGTCGCCGGTCTCGCGATAGGCGCTCACGCCGGCCCGCGCATAGGTGACCTCGCCGACCGGGCCGGCCTTGAAGGTCTCGAAATCGAACAGGTAGCCGGTGCGCGCGGCGACCGTCACCGTGTCGCCGCCCGGCGCGGCCGCGAGCCGGTCGTTGAGCACGCCCGGCCGGTCGAGGGCGAAGCCGTTGCCGCCGTACGTCACGGCCACGTCCGCGAACACCTCCGGGGTGGCGTACGAGGCGAAGACGGCGCCCTGGAAGCTGTCGAGGTCGATCCGGCCGTTGCTCGCGCCGCGGAGGTCGACCCGGGCGTTGAGGTAGTTGAACGCCGCGCCGAGCACGAGGTTGGGCGTCGCCTGGTACAGGAGCCCCGCGGTGACGCCGCCGAAATCGGCATCGTAGGTGTTGCCCAGGCTGCCCGCACCGGCCCGGTTCTGCGCCGTGCGGTCGAGCCCGGCATAGGTGCCGAGCGCGAACACGGAGACCGGGCTGCCCGGCTGGACCGGGATCAGGCCGGGGGCCGGGCGCCGGCCCGGCAGGTCGGCGGCGAAGGCGGCGGGCACCGACAGGGCCATGTTCCGGCGGCGCTCGGCCCCGAGGAAGTCGATCAGCGTCGACGAGAAGGCGAGGCCGGCGGCCTGCCCGAGCTCGCCCTGCGGCCCGATCGTCAGCGGCGCGTTGAGCTGGTTCGCCACGAAGGCGGCGAGGTAGCCGTTGGCGCGCGCGGTGAGATGGACGCTGTCGACCGAGATGTACTGGTTCTCGACGGCTGGGTTGGTGTACCCGATCACGGCGCAGGCCGGGTTGAATGCGCAACTGCCGGTCGCCGCCTGCGGGATGAATCCGTAGGCCGTCGGGTCCGCGCGCAGCCGGTTCAGCAGCCCGTCCGCATCGAAGTAGTGCACGTTGATGCCGCGATCGGAATACGCCTGGAGGTATCCGGGGAGCTGCGCGTTGAAGGACCGCGCCAGGTCGGCGTTGGCGGCGCGAAAAGTCTGCTGGCTGAAGACCAGCAGCTCGCGCGCCCCGAGGCCGACAAGGCGGTCCAGGTTCGCGACGTTGTTGTTCAGGACCGTCGTCACGCCGGCGGCGCGGGCCGCGTTGGTGCCGGCCGGGATGTTGGTGATGTCGTTGTAGCCGATCCATAGCGTGACGAGGTCGCGCGATCCGAACCGGCCGCCGCGGGCGGCGAACTGGTCGATCTGGTCCGGCACGCCCCAGGGAAAGAAGGGCGAGAGCAGCGTTTTCGGCTCGAGGTGGAAGGCCTGCGACCCGCCGATCGCGTAGTCGTTGCCGGGCGCGTAGGGCGCGCCGATGCGGGCCGGGATCTGCTCGAAGTAGCCGGGCGCGTTCGACCAGCGCCCGCCCTCGTAGAGCTTCGTACCGCGCATCGCGTCGAGGGTGCCGGTGGGGCTGTAGCCGGTCTCCCGCAGGATGCGGCCGTTGTCGGTCAAGCTGTCGCCGAAGGCGTAGACGCCGGAGTAATACCCGGACTGCGCGTGGCCCAGGCCGGGCGACGACAGCACCATTCCCGACGCGAGCAGCGCCGTCCGCAGGACGCGAGTCATTTCATTCCCCCCATTCGGATGACGGCACGGATTTCCTGCGAACCGCATCCGGAGAAAGAATGTCACGCCCATTTCCCGGTCAAAACCCCTTCCCGGGCATCGAACGGTCAGCACATCAACAGTGTTGCGTCAAAACAACAAATACAACGCAGATTTTCTACTTCTAATGATCATATAGCAACCTTCGATCACTATACCGCGCGGTATTCCGGGATCGATCGACGGAACGCCGGTCACGTGAAGGCTCGCGAATGCGCGCAGGACGAACCGCGCGACATCGGGGGGCACGGGATCGGCGATGCGCGTCGCCCGGAACCGGCCCTGCGACCCATCCAGGCGCACCGGCGCCTAGATCACGCTCCAGGTGGTGCCGTCCTTGCCGTCCTTGACCGCCACACCCATCGCGGCGAGGGCGTCGCGGGCGCGGTCCGAGGCGGCCCAGTCCTTAGCGGCGCGGGCGGCGGCGCGATCGGCGATCAGCGCCTCGATCGCCGCCACGTCGAGGCCCGCGGCCGCGACTGTGGCCGCGTCCCGCTCGGAGCGGGTCTGCCCGAGGAACCCGAGCAGGTTCGCCCCGGCGCGGAGGCGCGCCGGATCGTCGAGGCGGTGGATCTCGGCGAGCGCCGCGGCGGTGTTGAGGTCGTCGAGCAGCGGCTCCAGCACCGCCTCCGGCGCCTCGGCGGCGGGCCTTGCGTCGCCGACGGCGCCGTACCAGCGGTCGAGCATCCGCCGCGCCTCCTCAAGGCCGCGCAGAGTCCAGTCGATCGGCTGGCGGTAGTGCGACTTGAGCATGGCGAGGCGCACCACCTCGCCCGGCCAGTCGTTCAGCACCGCGCGCAACGTGACGAAGTTGCCGGCCGACTTCGACATCTTCTCCCCCTCCACCTGGAGGAAGCCGTTGTGCAGCCAGGTGTTGGCCATCACCGGCGTGCCGAAGCAGCAGCGCGACTGCGCCACCTCGTTCTCGTGGTGGGGGAAGATCAGGTCGATGCCGCCGGCATGGATGTCGAAGGTCTGCCCGAGATGCCGCGCCGACATCGCCGAGCACTCGATGTGCCAGCCCGGGCGCCCGGGCGCGGCGATGCCCGACGGCGACGGCCACGACGGCTCGCCGGGCTTCGAGGGCTTCCACAGCACGAAATCGAGGGGCGAGCGCTTGTAGGGCGCGACCTCGACCCGCGCCCCGGCCTCCATCTCGTCGAGCGGGCGCTTCGAGAGCGCGCCGTAATCGGGCATCGCGGGCACGTCGAACAGCACGTGGCCGGCGGCGACGTAGGCGTGGCCGGACGCGACCAGCGCCTCGATCATCGCGACCATCTCGGCGATGTGGTCGGTGGCGCGCGGCTCGATCATCCGCGGGCGCTCGCCGGGCACGTTCACGTCCTCGGGCATCAGCACGCCGAGGTCGCGCAGGTCCGCGTGGAAGGCGGCGAGCGTCCCGTCGGTGAGCGCGCGGATGGTGATGCCGCGCTCGGCGGCGCGGGCGTTGATCTTGTCGTCCACGTCGGTGACGTTGCGGGCGTAGGTGACGTGGGCCGCGCCGTAGACCCGGCGCAGCAGCCGGAACAGCAGGTCGAAGACGATGATCGGGCGCGCGTTGCCGATATGGGCCGCGTCGTAGACCGTCGGGCCGCAGGCATACATCCGGACATGGCTCGGATCGATCGGCGCGAAGGCCTCCTTGGCGCCGGTCAGCGTGTTGTAGAGCCGCAACATCGGCGCCATGAAACGTCCCTCGTCCTTCGCGGCCGCGATCCCGGCGGCGCTGCCCTCGCCGGGCGCCGGACCCGCGAAAACTCTCGTTTGGCGTCAGTGCCCTGGGCGCCGCGCGTCGCCCCCGCGGACGGGGCTCCGCGCGACCCGGCCCGCCGCAATGCCGCCGGCTTCGCGCCGAGCCGTGTTGCGGATCGGCGACGGTCCGGAGGCCCGGATCGGGCTACCCGAAATCCGTCAAGAATTCGAGACCGGCGCGGCGGCGCGCCGGCTCGGGCGGCGCGATCGGGTCCGGGCACGGAAATCCGATCGGCGCCGGAAAGCCTTTGTTTACCCCGCCGTCGGATTTTGACCGTCGAATTCCCGCCCGCGATTTCAACCCGCACGCCAGACCCTGAACCGGGGCATCCCCTGAACAAGGACGTATCCATGCGACGCTCGGCTGCCGGATTCGGTGCACTCGCTGCCGCTGCCCTCCTCGTCACGATCGCCCACGGCGCGATGGCCGCCGGCGACGGCGAGACCCCGGTCGGCAAGGGCGCGCCCCATGTCGAGAAGACCTTCCTGATCCCGTCGAGCGACGGCTACGGCGTCGGCGAGTGCCTGACCAGCCCCGGCAGCGAGTGCGGCCAGGTCGTCGCCAACGCCTGGTGCGAGGCGCAGGGCTACGCCACCGCCAACGCCTACGGGATCGCGGCCGCCGAGGAATACACCGGCGCCGTCGACCTCCCCGTCACCAAGCCGGCCGACCGCCCGATCCGCATCACCTGCCAGGATTGAGGGGGGTCCCCGCAGCGTGCCCCCTCCCCCGCAGAGGGGGGAGGGACGCGTCCGCGTCACCCCTTCAGGAACGCGCCGCATTTCGGCGGCGGCTCGGTGCCCCAGGGCATCAGCGGCACGCTCGAGGTCGAGTTCTTGGGCGAACCCTGGATCACCTTGTCGGAATAGACCATGTAGATCAGCGTGTTGCGCTTGGCGTCGCAGCCGCGCACGATCTGCATCGACTTGAAGATCAGCGAGCGGCGCTCGCTGAACACCACCTCGCCCTGGCCGAACTTGCCGGTGAACTGCACCGGCCCGACCTGGCGGCAGGCGAGCGAGATGTCGGAGACGTCCTCGGCCAGCCCGAGCGTGCCCTTGATGCCGCCCTTCTCCGGCTGGGTGTACCAGCACGCGACGCCGCTCACGAGCGGGTCGTCGACGCCGTAGACCACGAGCTTGTCGTTGGGCGTGAGCGGGCGCCAGACCGTCGACTTGTCGAAGATCCGGTCGGGTTCCTGCGCCGCGGCGGCGCCGGTGAGGCCCGCCAGCGCGGACAGGAACAGCACGGCCCGCGCGCCGCGTGTGAGACCCCGAAGCAACATCGTCCGCCATTCCCCCGCTTGTGTCACCGCGGGCATGTAGGAGGGGTGTCGCCGATGCGCGAGGGCGTTTAAAAAAGTTAAGCCCGCCGGTGCTTCGCTCGCCGGCGCCACTCTCCACGACGCGGCGGACCGCACAGCTCCCCTTCCGCCCTGCGCCGAGCCCCCGATCGTTCGCCATGCCGTCGATGCGCCACACCTTTCGCCCGCTCCGCCGCCCGCTCGCGATCCTCGCGCTGTGGCTCGGCGCGGTCGCGGCCGGGCAGGCCCAGGCGCCGTCCCCCGAGCCGAGCCAGTCCCCGCTTCCGACCCAGGCAAGCGTTCCGAGCCAGAGCCACCTGCCGAGCGCGGCCTGCCTGCGCTACCGGTCCGAGCTGGCGAGCCTGGGCAACGGCGCCAGCATGGTGCGCGCGCTTCAGAGCGAGATCGGCCGGCTCGAGGCCTATCACCGCTCCCTGAGCTGCGAGGGCGGCACCTTCCTGTTCTTCGACACGCGGCCCCCGCAATGCGGCGCGGTCGAGCAGCGCATCCGCGCGCTCAACGCCACCTACGGCGGCGCGGCGATCGACGACAGCGGCGCCCGCCGCCGCCAGCTTCAGGGCCTGATCGCCGCGTCCTGCGCCGATACGGCGCGCGTCGACCCCGCCACCGGCGAAGCCTATGCCCGCGGCGGCGCGCAGGTGATCTGCGTGCGCACCTGCGACGGCGCCTACTTCCCGATGCGCAACCTGCCCGAGGGCCGCAACGGCGCCGACGAGATGTGCCAGGCGCTCTGCCCCGGCACCGAGGCCGTGGCCTACTCGATGCCCTACGGCGACGAGGCGCTGAAGTCGGCCGCGACGGTGAAGGGCGGCAAGGCCTACGTCTCGCTCGCCAACGCGTTCAAGTTCCGCAAGACCTTCGTGCCGAACTGCTCGTGCAAGCCCGCCGACAGGACCTGGGCGCAGTCGCTCGTGAAGGCCGAGAGCATGCTGGTGCGGCACAAGGGCGACATCTTCGTCACGCCGATGCAGGCGGAGGCGCTGTCGCGCCCGGCCCCGAAGGTCCGCCTCACCCTGGTCGGCCGCGCCGACAAGACCGCCGCGGTGCTGGCAGCCGACGCCGCCGAGCGCTCGGGCCTGCCCGTCGAGATGGCGCCGAAGCCCGCGCCGGACCTCTCGACCGAGCCGTCGACGACCGGCACCGCCGAGCGCACGGTACGCATCATCGCCCTCGATCGGCTCGTGCCGGCGAAGGCGCCCGCCCCCTGAGCGGCGGCGCCCGGACGCGGGAAACCGGAACCGGAATTTCGGAACCATCCGGCGCCTGAGGGGTTCGGTTCGGCCTTTTACACGATCCTCGAGGCCGACCGAATGCGGACACTCCGCCTGCTCCTCCTGACCGGCACGATGCTGCCCGGGCTCGTCCTCGCCGCACCGGCCTTCGCCCGGCAGGACGGCGCCTCCGGCACGATCCTCCTGGCGCAGGGCGGCCCCGACGAGCGCGGGCCGCGCGGCGGCGAAGGTCCCGGCGGGCGGGGTGGCGAGGGACCCGGCGGGCGCGGCGGAGAAGGCCGCGGCGGCGGGCGCGAAGGCCCGGCCGGCGGTCCGCCCGGCGGACGCG
>NZ_JAKSXU010000124.1:0-33693 GCF_022829325.1 Methylobacterium sp. J-092
GGCGCAGCATGAACAGGTCGGTCTGGTACGCGACCATGCCGCGCGCGTTGCGGGGCGCGAGCGCGATGTCGACGATGCCGGCATTGGCCGGGTCCGCCGGGTCCAGCTCGCCGCGCGCCGTGCCGATGACGCGCTCGTAGCGCCGGCCGCACCGAACGCGACCCCGTCGGCGAAGGGCTCGACCGTCGTGATATCGATGCCCACGATGCGGGATTGCGCAGGCGCGACGCCCAGGGCGCAGCCGAGCACGGCGATGATGACGTCGAACGCGCTGCCCATGGGGCCAAGGTGAGGTCTGCCGTGACGACTTCCAAGATAGCTGCGCCGGTTGCACTCAACGACGTCTGCACACCCCGCGGCTCGTTGAACTTCAGGCCGCCAAACTCACGCCGCCACCGGGAGTATGTCACTGAGCTCACGCCGAGCGCGCGGATTGCATCGGCCACGCTCTGGCCCTGTGAGATGAGCACGTCTGCCTGACGTAGCTTCGCGACGATCTCCTCGGGCTTCGGGGGCTTTGCCATCTTGTCCGTCCTCCAGGCTCAAAAGCCATACCAAAGGGCGGACCACTTCAATGGGGGCTGACCACGGACGCCCAGGTCGGAGGACGGCGGGGCCGCCGTCTGAAGTTCAACGAGCCGCGGGGTGTGCAGACGACGTTGAGTGCAACCGGCGCAGCTATCTTGGAAGTCGTCACGGCAGACCTCACCTTGGCCCCATGGGCAGCGCGTTCGACGTCATCATCGTAGGGGGAGGCGCCGCCGGCATCGGTGCCGCCCGGCGGCTCGCGGCACAAGGCTCATCGGCCTTGCTGCTTGAGGCATCTGCACGCCTCGGAGGCCGCGCGTGGACGCAGGACATCGGAGGGTACCCGCTCGACCTCGGTTGCGAATGGCTCCACTCCGGCGACCGAAATGCATGGGTCGGCATCGCCGAGGCATCGGGCTTCCCGGTCGACCGAGGCGAACCGCCATGGGCGAAGGCCCACCCGGGCATCGAGCACGATGAGCACGCACAAGAGGCGGCGCAAAGGGCGTACGGCGACTGGGAAGATCGGCTCCGCATCGTCGCGGCGGGCAGCGACCGGGCCAGCGACGCCCTTCAGCCGGGCGGCCCCTGGAACGCCTACGTGCGGGCCATCGCCGGCTTCATGAGCGGCATGGCGCCCGAGCAGATCTCCGCGACCGATTACCTCGCCTACGACGATGCCTCGACGGGCCGGAACTGGCACCTGCCGTCCGGCTACGGCACGTTGGTCGCTGCCAGCCTGCCGTCCACGACGACGCTGCGGCTCGCCACCCCCGCCGACCGGATCGACCTGACGGCGGACGGTGTCGCCGTGACCACCCGCGCCGGCACCATCCGCGCCGGGGCCGCCATCCTCACGATCTCGACCGCGGTCCTAGCCGGCGACGCGATCCGCCTTCCCGCCGGGACCGAACCCTGGCGCGAGGCGGCCGCCGCCCTGCCGCTGGGCCGCAACGAAAAGATCTTCCTGGAGATCGGGCATAACGCAGCGTTCGAGCCGGACTCGCATGCCTACGGCAACCTGCACGACCCAAGGTCGACTGCCTACTCGATCCGACCGAACGGATGGCCGGTGATCGAGGCGTTCCTCGGGGGCGACGGCGCCCGTATCGTGGCGGAGGGGGGCCCGGCCGCCGGCTTCGCCCACGTGTCGGCCGAACTGGCCGCCCTGTTCGGCAGTGACGTGGCGTCGGCCATCCGCCCCCTCGCGGCGACGTCCTGGAGCCGGATGGCGTCCATCGGTGGGGCGTATAGTTGCGCCCTGCCGGGCCGATCCAATGCGCGGGCGCGGCTGGCCCGGCCATTCGAGGACCGCCTGTTCTTCGCCGGCGAGGCGACGCATCCTTTCGACTTCACCACTGCACACGGAGCCCACGACAGCGGGATACGGGCCGCCGACGAGGCCTTGGCGGCGCTCGGGGACAGGCGGGGCGAAGCGGCCTAGGCGAGGTCCCGGAGGCGTCCGCATGGCCGCAGGGGCCGGAACATCCGGGGGCGGGGCCGATTTCCGAAGTTCCCGGACAGCATCACCCGACACGCGCGCCGCACGGGCTGTCCCGTACGAAGCCGGCGCGCCAGGACAACCTCATGACCGACGCCTCCGACCACCGCCTCAAGATGCAGGACCCGCGCACCCAATACCCGCAGCCGCCGTTCAAGCGGCAACCGCAGGAGGCGCCGGGCCTCGCCGGCGCGATGGACCCGAAGCCGGACCACGGCGAGACCAGCTACCGGGGCCACGGCCGCCTCGCCGGCCGGAAGGCCCTGGTGACCGGCGCCGATTCGGGCATCGGGCGCGCGGCGGCCATCGCCTTCGCCCGCGAGGGCGCGGACGTGGCGCTCAGCTTCGTCGAGGCCGAGATGCCGGACGCCCGGGCGGTGGCGAAGCTCATCGAGGCGGAGGGCCGCAAGGCGGTGCTGCTGCCCGGCGACATCACCGACAAGGCATTCTGCGAGACCCTGGTGCACAAGGCCGTGGTCGAGCTCGGCGGTCTCGACATCCTCGTCAACAACGCCGGCAAGCAGACCAACCAGACGGACATCGGCGACATCACGGACGAGCAGTTCGACCGGACGCTGAAGACCAACCTCTACGCGATGTTCTGGATCACCAAGGCGGCGATGCCCCTGTTGCCGGCCGGCGCGTCGATCATCAACACGGCCTCGGTCGTGGCCTACAACCCACCCAAGATCCTGGTCGACTACGCCACCACCAAGGCCGGCATCATCGCGTTCACGAAGGCGCTGGCCAAGCAGTCCATCGAAAAAGGCATCCGCGTGAACGCGGTGGCGCCCGGTCCGTTCTGGACCGCGCTGCAGCCCTCGGGCGGGCAGCCGCAGGAGGCGGTCGAGAAGTTCGGATCTGAGGTGCCGCTCGGCCGCCCCGGCCAGCCGGTGGAACTCGCGCCGGTCTACGTCTTCCTGGCCAGCCAGGAGGCGAGCTACGTCACCGGCGAGGTCTACGGCGCGACGGGTGGCAACGGCACAGCGTGAATTCGCCGAACCGGCGGGAAAACCGCTTCCCGCCGGCTGTCATGCTTGGCACTGCCTGTTCGAAACAAACGTGGCATTCGCCCGAGCCGTACGCGCGCTACAGATCTTCGAGGGGGTGGACGCCAGGCGTTGCAGGCGGGGATACTCTACTTGGCTCGCCCGGTGGGACCGATCATGCTGCAGCTTCAACCGATGCCGAAGGTCATCACCTTCGATTGCTACGGCACCTTGGTCCGGTGGCATGACGCCGTCCGGTCGGCGGCCCACGCGATCCTTGCCCGTCGCCTCCCGGAAGCCGATGCGCAGGAGCAAGCGGCCATCCTGGCCGATCGATTGCGAGAGGCTGCGGTAGAGCGGCAGAAGCGTCCGCAATTCCGCGACTACAAGTCGGTCCTGCGATCCGCCCTAGCCGAGGCCCTCGCCGATGCCGGCCATACGGCCAAGCCCGAGGACGGCGACACGTTGCTGAGGGTCCTGGGACGTATCGAGCCGCACCCCGAGGTTCCCGCGGCGCTCGACCGTCTCCGCGCACGCTACCGGCTGGCGGTCATCAGCAACACGGACGACGACCTGATCGGAGGCACCGTCGCGGCCATTGGAGTGCCGCTCGACTTCGTCGTCACGGCCGAGCAGGCCCATGCCTATAAGCCCGATCACGGGCTCTTCCTACACGCCTACAAGACCATGGGCGTGCAGAAAGAGGATACCATCCACGTCGGCATGGGGCAGTTCACCGACCTCAAGGTCTGCCACGAGCTCGGAATCCGCTCCGTGTGGATCGACCGGGTGGGCGAACCGCCGAACCTTGCATGGCCACCGCATGCGTCGCTCAAGGATCTCTCGCGCCTGCCGGACCTGCTCTCGCCGGAGTGAGCGAACGCCGCGAGGAACCTGATACCTTAAGATGATGCTCAGCCAGTTCGGCACGGCGATCCGAAGCGGACGTTCCGCATCCCACCCGTCTGAAACGCTCAGGCAGGCGGTCTGCGGCGGCCGATGCTGGCCGAAAGCCGCTGGTCCGCTCCAGAGTAGGTTCGCCGCAAACGTCGACGTTCTCTGCAGCGAACCTCGACCACAACGCTCATGCAGGAAAAGGCTGCATCGCCCCCCGCTACCAACCACAGTAGCCTCTGCTCGTCGGGCTTGATGAAGCGCACCGTGCGCGTCCGAGCCGACCTGTGGCCGGCGATAGTAGCCGGAAGTTTCCATCAGTCATTCAACAGCCGCTACGCGCTAGCCGAGGCGCCGATCATGCTCGCCCGCATGAGGAAAAACGAGCATTTCGGAAAGATCGTTCTAAGCGTCTGACGCACAGTCCCGAGCCTGGGCCTCAAACGAGCCGGTCCAGCGCGCGGCGGCCACTTCACGACTGGATCGCGCCGTTTCGCCGGGAGATCGCGGATGCCCCAATGCCCAGCCAGCAGGATGCGGCGGCCGCCGTGCGCGGATTGGAACAGGGCGCTCCAGCCTTCACCACCGTATCCAACGCATGGGGTAGAGTGTCGAGAACTGCGCGGCATGAGAATCTAAGATCGAGGCGGCGGGCGCCCATGGATCGACGCGTTGCCAGAACAGCGGGCCGCGTACTCCGGACTATGGCTTTTGGCTGGGCGGTAGGATCATCGCGGTGTCTGGGTCGGAGACGTCGCCCTCCTGTTGCTGATCGAGCGAGAGCTTGGCCGCGAGGTCCGGCTCCTGTCCGTTCGCCAACTCCTGCGCAGCCGCGACTTCCTTATCACGTGCCTGCTCCGCCGTGAGTTCGCCGCGCACCACCGCCCGGGCCAGGTTCAGGCTCAAGACGTTCTCGGCCTCGCTAGCGCCGTAGGCGGTGAGCGTGCCTCGCGTCCGGTCCGGAATGACGCTGCCGTTGAAGGTCGCGACCGCGCTGAAGAAGTTGAGCGGGACTTTGCAGGGCAAGCTCTGCTCTAGCACGTCGTTGTGCTTGGCCGGGAAATCGTGCTCGGCTCCCATCTTGTGCACCACCGTCCGGATCCAAGGCCCGTTGCGGTGCCAGATCAGCAGCGTCGCCGTCTGCTCCTGGGGTGCGCCGTACTTGTCAGCAACGGCTTCAGCGGCCTTGCGGGACGGCTCGGGCCAATCCTGCGCGAGGCGCTCGGCGGCCCCTGCGGGGCCCGCGGACAGCGCGAGGACGAGAGCGAGGATGCATCGGCTGCGGTTCTGCGAGGGCATGCGCTTCCCTGACGGCGCCGGGGGCAGCACGGCTTCCTGCAGCGAATGGGAATCGCTGTCACGCCGCCGCGTTGCTCCGGGTCTACGCCGGGTATAGGCCGAGCACCCGAGAATGGTTCCAGGGAGATGCCCGATGGTGCAGCTGATGTCGCTGGACGTGAATGGGCGCGTGGCGCCCGTGAGCGTGGACGACCCCGATACGCCGCTCCTCTACGTGCTACGCGATGATCTCGGCCTGCACGGGCCGCGCTTCGGCTGCGGGCTGGGCCAGTGCGGCGCCTGCACGGTGCATGTCGATGGGCAGGCGGTGCGCTCCTGCATCACCCCGGTCTCGAGCCTAAAGGCGGGGGCCAAGATCGTGACGCTCGAAGGGCTCGGCAGCCTGGACAAGCCGCACCCGGTGCAGGCGGCCTTCATCGCCGAGCAGGCGGCGCAATGCGGCTACTGCATCAATGGCATGATCATGCAGTCGGCTGCCCTGCTCAACGAGACGCCGAAGCCCAACGAGACCGCGATCCGGCAGGCGCTCGCCCAGAATCTCTGCCGGTGCGGCACCCATCAGCGGATCGTGCGCGCCGTCCAGCGCGCGGCCGGCACACTCTGACAGAGGTTGTTGTCATGACCGCACCCGCCCTCTCCCGCCGCAGCCTGCTCCTCCAGGGCGGCGCCCTCGTGGTCGGCTTCTCGCTGTCCGGCCGCGGCGCCAGCGCCCAGAGCTTCGCACCGGTCGCCACCAACGGCTTCGCGAAGCCCGTCGCCCCGGACCGCGTCGACAGCTTCCTGGCGCTCGGCGCCGACGGTCACGCCACGATCTTCTCCGGCAAGGTGGATCTCGGCACCGGGGTCGAGACCGCCCTGACGCAGATCGCGGCTGAGGAACTCGACCTGCCGCTCGACCGCGTGACCGTCGTCCAGGGCGATACGGCGCTGACGCCGGATCAGGGACCGACCTACGGGAGCCTCTCGATCCAGAAGGGCGGCGTCGAAATCCGGCAGGCGGCGGCGACGGCCCGCGCGCGCCTCGTGCAGATGGCCAGCGAGCGCCTCGGCGTACCGGCCGACGAGCTGGTGAGCGAGAACGGCACCGTCCGGCCGAAAGCTGGCGGCCAGGGCCTCTCCTACGCCGATCTCGTGAAGGATGGGCGCCTCGACCTCAAGGTCGATCCGGCGGTCAAGACGAAGGATCCGGCTCAGTTCGCCCTCGTCGGCAAGCCGGTGGCGCGGGTCGACATACCCGAGAAGATGACCGGCCGCTTCACCTACATGCAGGATTATCGCGTGCCCGGCATGGTGCATGCGCGGGTGGTCCGTCCCCCGACCATCGGGGCGGATCTGCAGGGCGTGGATGAGGCCTCGGTCGCGGACATCCCAGGACTGATCAAGGTCGTGCGCCAGGGTAACTTCCTGGCCATCGTCACCGAGAAGGAGTGGGCGGCCGTGAAGGCCGCAAAGCAGCTGAGGGCGACGTGGTCGGAATGGGAAGGCCTGCCCGAGCAGGGCAAGCTCTGGCAGCACGTGCGCGCCACGAAGGTCACCAAGGACGACGTCACGAGCAGCACGGGCGATGCCGAGGCGGCGCTCGGACAGGCGGCCCGGAAGCTCGAAGCGACGTACGATTTCGCCATCCATACCCACGGCTCGATCGGGCCGTCCTGCGCCATCGCAGAGCTGAAGGACGGGTTCCTGACCTGCTGGACGGCCTCGCAGATGACGCACGCCCTGCGCAAGCAGCTCGCGGCGATGACCGGCCTCGCGCCGGAGGCGGTGCGCTGCATCTACGTCGAGGGCTCGGGCTGCTACGGCCGCAACGGCCACGAGGACGCGGCGGGCGACGCCGCCCTTCTCGCCCGCGCGGTCGGCCGCCCCGTGAGGGTCCAGTGGTCGCGCGCCGACGAGCACGGCTGGGATCCGAAAGGACCGCCGACCCTGATCGACCTGAAGGCCGGGCTCGACCCGCAGGGCAACGTCACCGCCTGGTCCTCCCAGTTCCACATCCCGGAGGGGGCGGCCGGTAACGTGCCGCTGGTGGCGGCCTCGCTGGCCGATCTGCCGCACGAGACTACGATGGCGCCGGGCAACATCATCGGCAACTCGGCGCTGCCCTACGCCTTTCCGAACGTGCGCACGGTCTGCCACCGGCTGGCCTCGACGCCGTTCCGGCCCTCCTGGATCCGCACCCCCGGGCGGATGCAGAACACCTACGCCAACGAGGCCTTCCTCGACGAGTGCGCGGCGGCAGCCGGCGCCGACCCGCTGGAGTACCGCCTGCGGGCGCTGAAGGATCCGCGCGGCATTGAGGTGCTGAAGCGGGTTGCCGAACTCGCCATGTGGCAGGCGCGCCCCTCGCCGGTGAAAGACGCCGCGGGCGACGTGCTGCGCGGCTGCGGAATCTCCTACGTGAAGTACGAACTCAATCGCACCTACGTAGCGGGCGTGGCCGAAGTCGAAGTGAATCGCAGCACCGGGCAGGTGCGCGTGCCGCGCTTCTTCGTGGTCCAGGATTGCGGGCAGATCATCAACCCCGACGGCGTGCGCAACCAGCTCGACGGCAATGTCATCCAGACCGTCAGCCGTGTGCTGCTGGAGGAGGTCACCTTCGATCGCGGCGCCGTGACGAGCCTCGACTGGTCGAGCTACCCGATCCTGACCTTCCCGGACGTGCCCGAGGTCGTGATCGACCTGATCGACCGGCCAACCGAGAAGCCGTGGGGCGCCGGCGAGCCGTCCGCCGCCATCGTGCCGGCGGCGGTCTCGAATGCAGTCTTCGACGCGACCGGCGTACGCGTGCGGTCCGTGCCGTTCACCCCGGCCAAGGTGAAGGCGGCTCTGCAGGGGGCCTGAAACGCGAGCAGGCAGGATCGTCGGGGCGCGGCGCCGGTCCCGCGGCGCGGGCCCGGATCGCGGTCCGCCGGCCGCGCCGCGGACGCCGGGGGGCGTCGGCCGCCGGGATCGACGCAGCTTGATCGTGGCGGCTGGCATGGGCCGGCCCGTGCCGGGGTCCGGTCCGACACCCTTTGACCGCACCGTGGCGGCGCTCGAACATCTGCTGCTTTATGTTCGTCCCGTACGCCGGCTCCTCGACGGCGGCCGGACAAGGATGGAGCTGTTGGGGGCCTACCCTAACATCGCGAGCGGACCGCCTGCCTATGCCGACGAGGCGAGAAGACACTCCCGCCGACCCTGCCGAAGGCGCTTCACGCTGCCCTCCGACATTAAAGTGCTTAGATATTGCTAGGCTGTGAGACGTGGTATCGGATCCGCAAAGCCCCACAGGCGCTCGTTGCAGGTTTACCCGGAAGCGGACGTTCCGTATCCAACTCCACACGGATGAAACAAGGGATCTAGGAGGCGCCCGACAGTGGATATTCTCTGCGCCATTTCAGTGATCTGGGTCAGTTAATCTTGCTCACTGGCAGGCGGTTCGTACGATGCAGGATTGTTGCGGCGATCCATGACCTCATGGTTTAACTGAAAAACTCTAGGGACGGCAGATCGATCGGATATCCTAGGCCGACTTGCTGGTCTGACGGTTGTCGAGCTTGCGCAATTCGGTGGCGATGTCCTGGAGACTGGAGTCACCCTTGCGCAAAACGCGATCGGCTTCTGATAACCGGTCCCGCTCCTCGGCCGTGACGTCCCGGGCGCTGAGGACCACTACCGGCACATCGGCGCAACCCGGCAATCTTCGCAAGCGGTCAAGGAACGAGAACCCGTCCATCACCGGCATGGTGAGATCGAGAAGGACGAGGCGCGGCACGCCAAGCCCGACCTGCTCGAGCGCCTCGCGGCCGTCGCCGGCCTCGCGGACGCTCCAGCCGTTGCGTTCAAGGGCCGTCCGTAGGCGGTGCCGCATGTCCGCGTCGTCATCGACCACGAGGACGTCGCCGTCCGCTGCCCGGAACTGATCCAGGATCGTCCGGAGGCGCGCCCAGTCCACCGGCTTCGGCACCGCCTCGATGGCACCGAGCGAGGCGCTGAGCGTCGCGTCGGCAACGAAGCTCACCATCACCACCGGGATGCCGGCAGTCTCAGGATCCGACTTGAGAGCGGCGAGCACCGACCAGCCGTCCATCTCGGGCATCATGACGTCGAGGAGGATGGCGCGGGGCTTGAGCGACTGGGCGAGGTTGAGGCCGGTGCGCCCGTCCGCCGCCGTGCGCACGGAAAAGCGCTGGCGTTCGAGGAACCGGGTCATGAGCTCGCGCTGGGATGCCTCGTCGTCGATCACCAGCACCAAGTCATCCATGCGTTCGCCGTTCTCCGGTACGGCATCCGGCGCGACATCGACCGTCCGGTCCGGTGCCACCGCCGGCACGCGCAGGGTGAAGCTCGTTCCCTCGCCCTCGACGCTCGTCACGGAGATGTCGCCGCCGAGCAACTGGGCGAAGGCGCGGCTTAAAGCCAATCCAAGACCGGTGCCGCCATAGTTGCGTGTGGTGCTCTCGTCGGCCTGCGTGAAGCGCTCGAACAGGCGCCCGACCTGCTCCGGGTTCATGCCGATGCCCGTATCCCGCACCGTGAACTGGAGCCAGCCGCCGCGGATACCCGCCTCGCGCCCGGCTTCCAGCGTGATGGTGCCGCCCTCGGTGAACTTGGCGGCGTTCGAGAGCAGGTTGAACAGGCACTGGCGCAGCTTCACCGCGTCCGTTCGGGCTCGGCCGACGCCATCGGCCACGTCGAGCACGAGGACGTTTCCCTTCTTCCCGACGAGCGCCTCGACGGTGGCGGCCGCGTCCATGACGAAGGCGGCGACGTCGATGTCCTCGGGGTAGAGCTCCATCTTCTCCGCCTCGACCTTCGACAGGTCGAGCACGTCGTTGATCAGGCCGAGGAGGTGCTGGGCGTTCGATTTGATTTTTCCGAGATCCTTGAGGAGGCTCTCCTGACCGAGCTCCTCCGCCTCCTCCTCGAGCATCTCGGAATAGCCGATTACGGCCGAAAGCGGCGTGCGCAGCTCATGGCTCATGTTGGCCAGGAACCGGCTCTTCGCCCGGCTGTGCTCCTCGGCCGCGTCCCGCGCCTCCTTGAGCGCCACCTCGAACGCGTGCCGCTCGGTGATGTCCTCATGGACGCCCACCCACTCCCGGATCGCGCCGTCGGCATCGCGCACCGGCACTGCCCTTGCCACGTAGCGGCGCCAGCCCGCCTGGGCGGTGCGCACGCGATGCTCGACCGTGTAGGGGGACTCGGCTCGCAATGCGTCGGTCCAGGTCGCGATCGTCGCCGGGAGATCCTCGGGATGGATCGCCTTCGCCCAGCCCGCGCCCATGTACTGCTCTGGGGTGTGCCCGGTGATCTCCGCCCACCCTGCTTGCTCCTCGACGAAATGCCCGGCGGCGTCGGTCGTCCACATCACGCCGTTGACGGCCCTGACGGCGGATCGGAAGCGCGCCTCGCTGACGTGCAGGCGTCGCTGCACCCGACGCTGGTCGAGCGAGGAAGCGATCATCGCCAGGAACAGGATGAGGAAGGTAACGCCGGCGACCGCCAGGGCGAGGTCGCGTTGGCCCGCCGCCAGGGTGGCTACGTGGGCCGCATGGGCGCCGCTCTCCTGCGCGGTGAAGGTCGCCGCGGCCATCCCGGTGTAGTGCATCCCAGCGACCGCAAGCCCCATCACGCAGGCGGCGGCGAGTTTCTGCCAGGGCCGATTGCGGCGGAAGGTAAGCCACAGGGCTGCGGTCGCAGCCGTGACCGCGATGGCGACCGAGACCGCCACCACAGCCGGGTTGTAGGCAAGGTTGCCCGGCACGCGCATCGCCGCCATGCCGGTGTAGTGCATCGCCGCCACGCCAAGGCCCATAAGCGGGCCCGCGACCAGCAACGAGCCCGCACCCGTTCCCCGGCGTGCAACCCAGGCAAAGGCGCCGGCCGTGACACCCACCGCGATCAGCAGTGACAGGACCGTCAGTCCGAGATCGTAGGCCGCCGCCATTCCCATCTCGAAGGCGAGCATGCCGACGAAGTGCATCGACCAGATGCCACCGCCCATCGCCACCGCCGCGCCAGCGCCCCAGGCCCAGCGCGCACCGGCGTCCGGACGCCGGACGCGGGCACCGAGGTCCAGCGCCGCATAGGACGCGAACACCGCGATGACGATGGACAGCGTGACGAGTAGCGGGTTGTATCCGGTATGGGCCATAGGATGTCCGGTGGGGGCACGGGGTCCGTAGCACCGAAAGGCAGCGTTCCTGGGACAATCTTTCGGCCCGGAAGCGCAAGACCTTGCGAGCCGTCAGCGCGATGGCTCTCGAAGGATCAGGCCGGGCTTGGCGAAACCACCGAACGCAGCAGCCTAGTGAGGTCGTCGAGACCGACCTGGCCCTTTCTGAGGACCTTGTCGGCCCGTCCGGCCAGACGCCGCCGGTCGTTCACGTCGACGTCCTTGGCCGTCAGCACGACGACCGGGATCGAACCCCATTCCGGCTTGGCCCGCAGGGTGGCGAGGAACGCGAAGCCATCCATCTCCGGCATCATCAAATCGAGAAGGATGAGGCAGGGTTGCACTGTCGCGACGACCCCGAGCCCGACCTTGCCGTTCTCGGCCGTGACGACCCGCCAGCCTTCCCGGGTGAGGTGGGTCGACATACGATCCCGTGTGTCGGCATCGTCATCGATGACGAGTAGCGGGCCTTCGTGGTCCCGGGGTCGGAAGCGGTCCATCACCCCCTGAAGCTCGTCCCAGTCCACCGGCTTCTGCAGGTAGTCGGTGGCTCCGAGGGAGAAGGCTAGGTTCTGCTCGTCCAGCACTGTGACCATGACTACGGGCGTGTTGCCGAGTTCTGGATCTCCCCTAAGTTCTCGTAATACCGACCAGCCGTCCAGCTGCGGCATGGTCACGTCGAGCAGGATAACCCGGGGCCTCAGGGTCCGCGCGATCTCCAGGCCCTCCCGCCCGTCGACGGCGGCGACGGCCTCGAACCCGTCGCGTTCGAGGAAGCGGGTGAGGAGATCACGCGTCGCCGGATCATCATCGACGACGAGGACGACGTCCTTGCCGCACACATCGTCGGATAGAGGCATTTCGACATCCGCTTCCATTGCCGGCTGGTCGTTGGTGCCGGCGATGCGGGCCGGGACCGAGATGGTGAAGGTGGTTCCTCGACCCTCCTCGCTCGCCACCTTGATATCGCCGCCCAGCATGGATGCGAACGCCTGGGTGATGGACAGCCCGAGGCCGGTGCCGCCAAACTTCCGCGTCGTCGAGGCATCCGCTTGGGTGAAGCGCTCGAACAGGCGCGCCTGCTGGTCCGGGCTCATGCCGATCCCGGTGTCGCTCACCTGGAAGGTCAGCCAACTCTCGCCGTCGCGTTCGCCCCGTTCGGCCTTCAGGGTGATCCGGCCACCTTCCGTGAACTTGGCGGCGTTGCTCAAGAGGTTGATCAGGCACTGGCGCAGTTTGGTCACGTCGGAACGCGCTTCGCCGAGGTCATCGGCAAGGTCCAGCGTGAGGACGTTCTCTTTTGCGGCGACGAGGGATTCGACCGTCGAGGCGACGTCGCGGACGATCGCGTCGATGGCGAAGTCCTCGACGTAGGTCTCCATCCGCTCCGCCTCGATCTTCGACAGGTCGAGCACGTCATTGATGAGACCGAGGAGGTGGAGCGCGTTCGCCTCGATCTTGCGCATGTCGGGAAGCAGGTCGTCGTGGCCGCCGTCCTCCATCTCCTCCTGCAGCATCTCCGAGTAGCCGATCACCGCCGAGAGCGGGGTGCGCAGCTCATGGCTCATGTTGGCGAGGAACTCGCTTTTGGCCCGGTTTGCCTCCTCGGCAGCCTCCTTGGCGGCGGCCAACTGGAGCTCGCTCCGCTTGCGCCCGTCGATATCAGTGACGACGACGACGGCACCGACGCGGTGACCATCAACGTCGAGCATCTGCGCCGCCGAGAACCCGATCCAGGCACGGCTGCCGTCGCCGCGGCGGTAGTCGACCTCAGGATCCGCGCGCGACTCGCCGGCATGCACCACGCGGTCGAGGGGCCAATCCCCGGGCTCGACCTGGCATCCGTCAGAATGGAACCCGACCCAGCGGTCCTTCCGGTCGGCGGACGTATCTGAGACCACATCATGCCCGAGGATCACGGTGGCCTGGGCGTTGTGCCCGACGATGCGGCCTGTCGGAGCCTCGGCGATCAGGACACCGACGGGCAGCGTCTCCATCACCGTGCGGAGGGTGGCCTCGCCGGCCCGCATCCCACGGCGCGCCTCCGCCTCGCCCGCTTCCGCCAACCCGGCCGGAATGGTGCCGGCGAACAGGGTGGCGACGTGGAGGTCGAGGCCGGTGAAGGCATCGGGACGACTGGACTGTAGCTTCAGGACACCGACGGCGGCGTCCCCACGGAGGATCGGGACACAGACTGCCGAGCGTGCGTTGAGCGGGCCGACGAGGTCGCGACGGACGCGAGGGTCAACGAGGAGGTCCGGACACAGCACCGGCTTGGCGGTCGCCAAGCAATGGCCCGAGAGGCTGCCGTCGATGGGGATGCGCAGCCCGACATGGGGTTCGAGCGCACCGCGTGCCGAGCGATAGACGAGGTCGTCGCCCTCACGGAGCTCGATCACTGCGCCCTCGGCTTGGCAGACCGCCGCCATGACACCGCCGACGAGGGTATCGAGGATCACGCCACGGTCCCCTGCCGCCCGAGTCACGCTGGCCTGGGCGGCGATCAGGGCATTCTGCTGCGCGATCAGCGCGGCCTGGCCGGAAAGAAGTCCCTCGCGCTCGGCGACCGAGCGGCGCAGTTCCATCTGGGACATGACTTGCCCCGCCAGCGCGCGTAGGGCTACCGCCTGCCGATCCGTGAGGCCCTCCGGGCGGGGCGCGAGGTCGATCACGCACAGGCTGCCGAGACGCTCGCCGTCGGCCGCCTCCAGCGGCGCCCCGGCGTAGAAGCGCAGGTACGGTTCGCCCGTGACGAGAGGATTGTCCCTGGTACGGGAGTCCAGCGACAGGTCGGCGATTACGAGCAGGTCCGGGGAGCCGAGGACATGCGCGCAGACCGACTTGTCCAGGGAGGTCTCGCAAGGCGCGAAGCCCGACCGCGCCTTGAACCATTGGCGGTCGCCGGCGACCAGGCTGACCAGGGCGACCGGGACAGAGCAGGTCATTCGGGCCAGCTCGACGATGGCGTCGAACCCTTTCTCGGGGGGCGTATCGAGGATGCCGTACCCTCGGAGTGCGTCCAGGCGACGGGCATCGCCGACTTCGGGTGGGAGCGTATCGTCGGTCATGTGCGGCTCGCTCATGGGAACGGATGGGCTCGCCGACGCAAGGCCGTGGGATGACGCGATGCGGTGTTCGGGTGCCCTCGACAACACGGTGACCGTGCGGTGGTTGCCCGCCCGTCCCGGTCACGTCTTCGAGTGGTCCCTGATTGGCGTCTGTTCCGGAGCGACGGGTCACGCCCTGGGGCAGCCGCCGGGGATCAGTCCTTCTCGATGACCGAGACCTTCCCATCCCGCTCGACGATGGCAACGGCGACCTGATCCATGTCATCGAGGCCCTGTTGGCGGGCGGCGGTGCGCACGTCGGCCTGCTGCATCCGCAGGCGCCGCATCTGGGTCTCGTCCCAGTCGCCGTCTCGGTAGACGACGATGGGCGTGCCGTCGCAGATACGCTCGAACCAGACGTAGCGCAGCTTCAGCCACGAGACGGCCACGTGCATGAGGCCGACGGTGAAGATCGCGCTCATCGCGCCGACGAACGACTTGTCGTCGCCGAGCACCGCGCTGACGCTCATACCGCCGAACAGGAACAGCACCACCATGTCGATGGGGGCCTGCTGGCTCGCGGTCCGGCGTCCGATGAGGCGGATGACGAAGAGAACGACGAGGTAGGCGGCCGCGGCCTTGAAGACGGTGCTCATGCCTACGGCACCGAATACTGCGACCAGGGCAGGGTCTCGCCTGCATCCAGCCGTGCCCAGAGATGGATGCTGCCGCGGAAGCCGGGCGAGCCCGCGAACAGGATGGTGACGCGTTCCTGACCCTTCACGACGGGGAACTCCATGCGGATGCTGTCGGCGCCGGCTTCCCAGACAGAAGGACGCGGGATGATGCTCTCCAACCCAAAATGGTCGGCCAGCCCCTTTGCCATGGTCACGGCGACCTTATCGCCGCCGGGCGGGACGCGGGTGTCGAACTGGACCTTGGTCGGGGCGCCGAAGCGGACCACCGGCTCGTAGCGGAGCTTGATCGAGGCATCGGCGTTGGCAGCCTCGCGCTCGCTGAACAGACCCTGCCCGAACGCTCCGAGGACGGAGGCGCCCACGAATGCGACCATGGCCCAACGGCCGATGATCTCGGCACGCCGCCAACGTCCCTCGAACGCCGGGTAGAAGCCGCGCGCGATCTCCTCGCGCATCGGCGGGTCGGGATGGATGACGTCCAAGATATTTTCCTTGGGCACGGATCTGGGCGGAACCGCCCGGGACGGGAGCCAAGTCGTCGGACCTGCCGTTGGCTCCCTGCAGGTGCGGCGTTATTTGGGATGACGCGGGAACGTGATCGCTCCTTCGAGTCGGCAAACCGGATCACGCCCGCCCGAATGCGGCTGCGATCCGGCTCGGTCTCTCAGGCGGCGAGCGGTTTGGCCGTCCGAATCTTCCCATAGAGCTCGACGTGGATCTCGTGGCGAATGCCGTCCTTGGCGCCTACGATCTCGAAGTGCTTCGGCTTGCGTTGAGGCTCTCCCTCGACGGCGTAGCCCTCGGCCTTGACCGCCGCGAGGACCGCCGCCGGATCGGCCGGGGTCTGGTTCGCCTTTTCCGTGTGAAGCTTCGGCGGCCACGCGATCTCGCAGACGGTGCCGTCCTTGAGGGTGATGAGCGTCACTTTGATTTCCGAGGGCTTGGGCTCGCCCGTGATCGTAACTGTGTCGCCATGGGCGATTGCGATGACCTCGGCGCCCTTCGGCCCAAGGTCGGCGAGGATGCGTCCTTCCTTGCCATCGATGGCGAAGCGGTGGCCGAAGACGGCCCAGACGGTGCCGGTGATGGTCTGCATGTCGTTCATGTCGGGTCTTCCTCGGGTGTCGTGTGCCGGCCTGGGCCACGGGATGCCCGGCGTACCTGGGCGGGGCCAGTTCCTGGCGATGCCGGTGGAGACTGGCATCGGCCCCTGTCGGGGCTGACGGCTCTCTAGGGCCAGGGTTCGAACTCATCCTGAACCGCGCCGTTCAGCCTCCGTTAAGCGCCGGCGACCCGGCCCGACCGCTCATCGGATCGGGATTGTCATCTCGAAACGGAGTCCGCTGGCGTCGATGGTCCGGCGGAAGCACCCCTGCAGGCTCAGCTCGATGATTTGCCTTGCGCGAACAGTGCCCGCCCCTGTGTGCCGATCGCCGATGAGAACTTGCTGGCGACCTAATCGGCGGGCGGAACCGGGTCTTGATTTTGATATGCCCCGCAAAAGTCAGTCAGAGGGCTTGCGAGAAGGACCATCGCGTTCGCTCGTCCTGAGCGGAGGCAACAAATGTTGCCAACGGGCCGTGCTCGACGACTACGCCGCGGTCGGTGAAATAGATCTGTCGGCTACACCACCGTCAGCTTTTCCGGCGGACTCTGTCTGAAACGGACCAGCGTCTTACGGCCAAAACCTGCCAAATGTCGAACGTCCGCCTTTGGAGTTTGACGCTTGAAAGCAGACTGGCTGAAAACCACCCACCCCGGACGTTGGCCTCTACCTCAACAGCCTGGAAGCGGACCTTCCGAAGGTCGCCAAAGGGTCAAGAGTTCGCGTCAGGATTGATCGGTGGAGCAGCAGCAGTGAAGCCGAGCCACCGCCTCCGTCGACGGCAGCGGCCAGCTCGACGTCGTCGGCACCGGCTCGGACGCGATCACCCTGGCCGCCGGCCTGACCACGGCCGGTAAGTTCACCGCCGACGCGACGGAGACCGGGAAGCTCACGGGGGGGGCGGCGTTCACCACGTCCGGCGGCACCTCGGCCCAGCGCTCGGCCCTGATCGACCAGTTCAACAACCTCGGCACGCAGGTCGACCAGGCGGCCAAGGATGCCGGCTTCAACGGCACCAACCTGCTGGCCGGCGACAACCTGACCATCGCCTTCAACGAGAAGACTGGTTCGGCTCGGTCCAAGCTCAGCGTCCAGGGCACCGCCCTGTCGGCGGCCGGCCTCGGGCTCGGCAGCTTCGTGGATTCGGCCGCCGCCCAGGGCGGGGCGAACTTCGGCGTGCAGAACAACGCCGACCTCGCCAAGGCGTCGGACGCGCTGACCAACGCGCTGACCAGCCTGAAGTCGCTGAGCTCGACGCTCGGCTCGAACCTCTCGGTGGTTCAGACGCGGCAGGACTTCACCAAGCAGATGGTCGAGGTGCTCGACACAGGTGCTGCAAACCTCACGGATGCGGACATGAACGAGGAGGCCGCGCGCTCGCAGGCGCTGTCGACGCGCCAGTCCCTGGCGATCTCGGCGCTGTCGCTGGCCAACGCCGCCAACCAGGGCATCCTCCAGCTCCTGCGCTGAGGCGGGACTGGCCGGCGCGGCCGTGCCGTCGCGCCGGCTGCCACGTGAGAGGGCGCCCAGGCGGTCGGGGGGCGCAACATACGACGGTGCGCCGATACCGGCGATCTCGTGGGTTATGACGTCGCCATCACCGTCTTAGGACTCCACGCGACGTCCGGAGGCCCGACCGTGTGCTCGCACGCCCGAGGCAGCTGAGGAAGCGGCCACGCCGACAATAAGGCCCGCCGTGGAGACGAGCCCGACATCGGCACCGAGCACGGCGGCACGCAGCCAGCCGATGCGGTTGACGAGATGCTTTTCCATATGGATTGCGCGCATCGGCTTCAGGGTCTCTCGAGGGGACGCTCGCCTTTGTGCGGGAGTTCGAGGGTCGGGGGTCAGCAACAGCAATCGGACCCCGATCCACTCTTCACGAAGTCCCCGTCGGGGAGCACCGGCTTACCGGTCTTCTCGCCCTCAAGCTCGCGTTCGGCCTGGAGCCAGAACTCGACCTCGTAGCCATGAGGGCGGCCACGCATGTTCCAGAGCTCAAAGGCTCTGAGACGGATGTCGCCTTCGGTCTGCGTCGTATCGGTGGGCATGCTCTGGTCCTCGCGATGGTCGGGATCGATGGTCATGGGCACCGCCACGCCTATGCCGGAGGCGTCTCCGGCGATGCCCTGTGCAAGGCGGCATGACGCTTACTCATCGCTCCCTGGATCAGGGTCGCGATGGCGTAGCCCATGGCGCCGACGGCCAGAGCGGTTGCCAAGGGCGATGTCAGGCCGCGCTCCCCCCGTCCCGGATGTCCGCCGCGGCTCGACCGTTCGGCCCTGCGGATGCCAGCCCGTCCGCGGTCGAGGGTATCCTGTGCCAGATGGGTCGCCCGCTTGGCGACGTCTTCAACGGCGTCGCTCGCGCGCCAGAAGATCTCGTCGGCGGCACCCTCGATGCGGCGGCCTCCATCGGTGCCGGTATCCTCGTCGTCCGTGGACTGGCGATGCTCATTGTGGGGCTTCGTCATGGTCGATTTCCTGTTTCGGAGGTCGGAATCCCTGCCGGGCCCACGAGGACCGGCAGGGGCTTCGCGTCGCTCAGACGACGCTGATGCGGTTCTCGACCGCGGTGGTGCCAGGGGAGGCCCACGCGGCCCCCATCGCCTCCCGGCGCTCCTGCATGGTGCGCACGGTCCCGCCGAGGTAGACGGTCCCGCCATCCGCCTTGACGGTCACGGTCTTCGGGTCGAACAGCCAAGAGCGGTCCAGCGCCTCGCTGATGCTGTCGCTGACGGCCTCGACGTCGACCTGGGGCTTGACCACGATCCGGTTGTTCACGGCGACGACACCGGACAACTGCCGAAGCTCGCGCTCGGCGACCTCGGACTGGAAGCGATGGTCGACGTCGCCGGTCAGGATGACGGTCCCCTTCGAGACCTTCACCATGACGCGATCCGGAGGGACGGCGACGTTCCAGGCGAGACGGGCGATGGCGGTCGCGGCGATGTCCTCGTCGGACCGCTTGCGGGCGTAGGGCACCACGACCTCGATCTCCTGCACGAGGGCCCTGACGCCCCTGACGCGGCATGCGGCGGCCTCGGCGGCGATCTTCTCGTCGTAGGTCCCCACCTGACCGGACAGGGCGACCACGCCGTCCCTGGCCGTGACGCCGATCTCCGAGGAGGTCACCGCGGGATCCCAGATGAGTTCGGCCGTGACGCGGTGTTGCAGGCTGGTGTCGTGGGACATGACGGTCTCCTTGGGGGCTGCCGGGATCGCCGATGCGCGGAAGGGCTCGGCGACCCCGACCCATGCGAGGCGGTCCGGCGACGTCGTCGAAACGCGTCCCGGCATCCGGTGAACACTAGGTGGCGGGACCGGAGCAGTCCTTGATCCAGCGCAAGGATCAGGCGTCACCGGAATTGTTCATGACCGAACGAGCGGCTCGGGCGGCGAGCACGGGTCCACCGGGAACACCGGGGTTGATCTCGATCAAAGACCGGGCCCGACAACGCGGCCATCCCTGGGTCGTGGTCGGCCGTAATAAGGCGCGACCGGAAATCAGGGGTCCATCGGTCATGAGCACGTACGTCGCATCGTTGACCAATGTCGCCGTCACGCGAGCGACGCCGACTGCGGCATCGCTCGATCCATTGACGGAGAGCCTGCGGATGCTGGGGGTCGCCGTCCGCGGATCGGCAACCGCCGTCTGCCTGATGTGGCTCGTATCCTGAGCGACGTCCCGGTCGCCGCCCTACCGTCGAGCCGACCCGCCGCCTGGACCTTCCGCGTCGATGGGGGCCTGCCGGCCTCGCTTCTCGGATGCGTCCGGCGCGAGGCGCGTCATGGCATCAGCCGAACCCGGAGCCATCCCATGTCCATTCGCCTTCCCGTATCCGCGCTGCTCATGACCGGCCTCCTACAGGTCGCGGCGGCGGCCACGGATGGACAGGTCCAACGTGGCAAGACCTTCGTCGGTGCGAACTGCGCCACCTGCCATGCCGTCGGCCGGATCGGGGAAAGCCCCCTGGCCGTCGCACCCGCATTCCGGGAACTCCATACGAAGTATCCGGTCGAGGACCTCGGCGAGGCCCTGGCGGAGGGCATCACCACGGGGCATCCGACCATGCCCCAGTTCGAGCTCGAGCCCGATCAGATCACGGACGTGTTGGCCTACCTGAAGTCCCTGGAGCAATGACCGTCCTGCCATGGAGGCTAACAACCTGCATCCCTAGGAAGCGGACATCGAAAACCCGTCAGGGACGCGTCGCCTTCTCGGCGCCGGCACCGACCGCCTTGGCGAAGGCCTCGATCCGGGTCGACTGGTCGGCCAGCATGCCCTCGAGACGCGCCATCCGGATGCGATCGAGCTTGTCGTGCGAGGCCATGATCTCGACCTCGGCCTTCAGGTTGATCTCGTAGTCGAGACCGGCCGACATGCGATCCCGCGCCGCCTGGCGGTTCTGCGACATGAGGATCACCGGCGCCTGAAGAGCGGCGACCATCGACAGGATCAGGTTCAGGAAGATGTAGGGGTAGGGGTCGAAGGCGCCGGCGCGGGCCAGGACGACGGTGTTCACGACGACCCACGCGACGAGCATTCCCGTGAAGACCAGGATGAAGCCCCACGAGCCACCCAACTGGGCGACGCGGTCCGCGAGGCGCTCGCCGAAGGTCTGGTGCTCGACGAGGACGCGGTTCACGTCCCGGGACACGTACCGCCGCTTGGCGACATGAAGGATCACCCGCCGCTCGCGTTCGGAAAGCCCTTCCAATCCGTCTTCCATCCAACTGCCGGGCCATCTGGGTGACCGCACCGTCGACCGGCGGCTTACCGCCGTCATCGGCATTCGCGGGAGGGATCATGCCGCTCGTCGGGGCGTGCTCGGTCATCAGTGGCCCAGGAAGCTGCAGACGGGGCAACGGCGCAGGACATCCCGGGTGACGCCGCCGGGGACGGCCTCCCGCAAGCGCCCATGACCGTAGGCTCCCATGACGATCAGGTCGGTCGCGCCCTCGGACGCCAGGTCGAGCAGGGCTTCCGGGTCGCCTGCGAGATCGACGGACACCATGATGCTTGCCAATGTCATGGACGGGACGGCTCGCTCGGCTGCGGGAAACCGGACGATGCCCGTCCGCCGAGGTGCCGGCTTTGACCCAACGCAAGGGCGGGGCCGGAAATCGTACCGGGCCATCGTCGACGGACGACGATGCCTGGCCTTTCGCCGCCCGGAACGGGTTTGCGCTGGATCAACGATGGATGCCCGGCCAACGGGCATGGTCCTCCCCTCGTCACCGGAGGTCCACCATGTCGTATGCCAGCATCATCGTCGCCGTGGATCCCGGGGAGCGGACGGCTCCGCGGATCGGTGTGGCCGCGCATCTCGCGCGACGGCTCGATGCACGCCTCATCGGCGTCGCGGCCTGGGCACCGGACTACCCGCGGGGGTTCGGGGAGACGTCCGTGCCGACCGGATACGGGATCGAGGACCTCCGCCAGAAAGCCTTCGGTGAGTTGCACCGGGCGGAAGAGACTTTCCGTCTTGCGGCCCGGCCGGCGGAGCGGATCGAGTGGCGTTCCGAGCTCAGGGAAACGCTCACGTTCCTCGCGGAGCAGTCGCGGGCGGCCGATCTCGTCGTGGTCGGGCGTCAGGGGAAGAACGACCTGCCGCATCACGCGGCCGCCGTCGGACCCGGTGACGCACTGATGACGGTGGGCCGGCCGATCCTCGTCGTGCCGCACGGCGTGGAGCGACTGTCGGCGACCCGCGTGGTGGTGGCCTGGAAGGACACCCCGCAGGGCCGGAGGGCGATCTCCGATGCGATGCCGTTCCTGACGCTCGCCGAACATGTCCAGGTCGTCCAGGTCGCGGAGGGCACCGACCGGACCGAGTTGGAGGACGTCGTCGCCTATCTCGGCCTGCACGGCGTCAAGGCCGTGGGGGTTCTCAAGGTCCCGAAGGCTGGCGGGACGGCCGAGACCCTGCTCGACGCCGCCGAGATGTTCGGGGCGGACCTGATCGTCAGCGGAGCCTTCGGGTACAGTCGCCTGCGGGAATGGTTCTTCGGCGGCGTGACGCGCACCCTCCTCGACCACAGCCCTGTCTGTTGCCTGATGTCTCACTGAACGCCATCCGGTGGATCGACGTCCGGGCGAGGTCGTTGATCCACCGCAAGGACGACGCCGGCCCGGCATCTACGGTGATCCCCGCGCCTACACGGTCGACGCCCCGCGTTCGACCACGGCGAGAAGGAATTCGAGATGACCTGTCCCCGCGCCGTCGAGGCCCTGACCAAGCAGCGTGACCGTCTCGTCGAGGTGCTCCGCCTGATCGACGACGGGCGGTGGTGGACCGGGGACGACGCCTGCCGGATCGACGAGGACGAGGTCTGCCTGCAGGCCGACGGGATCGGGGCTGCCCTCGACGTGGTCGAGCGTCTCGCCGGCGAGATGGCAGCCGAGGACGGCACCGGCACCGGGTCGCAGCTGGCTCCGAAGGCGACGCGTGCCGTCTCGACACCGGGACATCATGTTCACGAAGGCCGCGCCGCGCCGGAAGGCCTCGGTCCGTTCTCTCCGGGCCAGGTCGGTCCCCTGCAAGACGAGATCCATCCGTCGGGAGGATACGAGCAGCGGGCCCGGCGGCTTTCCGGCGACGTCCCGAAGCTGGCCTGATCAATAATAAGCGCCGCACCCTGGGCCATCTCGCCGTGGCGATCCGACGGGAGCCGGAGGATACTCGGGACCGGATCGCGGGTGTCATCCGCGAGGTCGCGGAACGCCTCGAACGGGACCTCCCGACCGAACAGGCTGACCCGAAGGCGTATCCGGCTCGGTTCGGGCGGAGGCGCGTCGCGGCTCGCAGGGAAAGCCCCTTCATCGCGAGAGGAATGCCGGTACCTGACGTCCGATTTCCCTCAGGGCATGCGCTGTCGATCGTCCTTTCGCGAGCGACCGACGGTACTTCGAGGTGGTCCGGACGATGTCGAGGGCGGCGACGACCGCGATACCAACACCGAGGACGAACGCCATCGAGATCGCGGGCTCGGCCATGGGCGGTCGACTGACGGCGCCCATCGGTAGGAGAGCCCGTTGAAGCATCCAGGGCGAGACGGCGACCCAGGCACCCAGCACACTGGATGCCCACCGCGTCCAGGGCTCTGGTTCGGGCCCGTCGAGGAAGGCCAAGCCCATGACGGCAAACCCGCATGCGAAGGCGTTCAGTGCGGCGGGGGAGTTCCCGGTCTCCAAGAACAGGAACGGAGTGAGGACCACGAGCGCCCCCAGCACCGCCGAGATGCCGTCGAGCATGGCCCCGACGTCGCTCCCATCCTTCGGGAACCTTCGAGTTCTCCCGCCCATGTCACCCGTTCCTCGTGGGCCGATCACGGTCGCGAGCGAGGTCCGCCCATCGAGGTGCCAGCTGGGAACGAGCCTACGGCGGGAACGCGGGCGGTATCCTTGATCCAGCGCAAGGCTTCGTCCCGAGCCCCGATCTAGGGTCTTCGTGTCCCCTCGTTCGCTCGCAGGACGCGTCCCCTCACCAGGGGCTCTCGATGTCGCGAACGACCATGGAAGAACGTGCTTTCCGGGCGGGCATCACGAAACCGCGGTCAGCCGCGAATGCCGGAGAGATCTCGAAATGGTGGACGCGGCAATCGCCAAAGGCGATCCAAAAGACCTCTCGGTGGCGGCGCCTGCAGGTGGACGATCCGATCCTTCGCCGCCGGCCGAGCTCAAGCTCCTGTTCCTCCTTTCCTGGGTGCTCTGCGCGGTCTTCTACTTCTTCCAGTACGCAGTGCGGTCTGCGCCCGGGGTGATGCAGGCGGAACTGACCTCGGCCTGGGGTGCCAATCACATCGGGACGATGATCTCGGCCTATTACGTCGCCTACGCGGTGATGGCCCTGGTCGCAGGCGTCCTGCTGGACCGGTACGGCGCCCACCGGACCATCCCGTACGGCATCGCCGTCGTCGGCCTCGGATGTCTCGTCTTCGCGCAGGGCAGCGAGGCGGCCGGCATGATCGGCTTCGTGCTTCAGGCGACCGGGGCGATCTTCGCCTTCGTCGGTTCGTCCTACGTGGCGGCCCGCTACCTGCCGACGCGCATGCTGGCGCTGTTCATCGGCCTCACGCAATGCCTGGGCATGGCCGGCGCGGCGTTCGGATCGAAGCCCGTTCACATGGCCATCGACCCGGCCGGCGGCTTCAACGTCCCCTGGCAGCATGTCTGGGTCGCCTTCGCCGCGATGGGCTTTGTCTTGGCCCTCGCGACTTGGTTCGTGATGCCGCGCGAGACCGGCGACAGCCCGAGCCACCATGCCGGGTTCTCGGTCTCCGCCCTGCTCCATCCGTTCAAGGTTATCTTCGGTAATCCGCAGAGCTGGCTCGCCGGCATCGTCGGGGGCCTTCTGTTCCTGCCCACCACCATCGGCGCCCTGGTCTGGGCCACGTCTTTCCTCCATGCCGGCGAGAACCTGTCGATGGCGGACGCCGCGTCGGACGCGGCCATGGTGCCCATCGGCTGGGTCCTCGGGTGTCCGCTCCTCGGATACGTCTCGGACAGGCTCGGCCGGCGTAAGCCGGTGCTGCTGGGCGGCGCCCTGCTGATGCTCGCCGCGGGCCTGACGGCCATCTACGTCCCGGTGGGCACGCTGCCGCGCTACTCCGTGGCCCTCATCCTCGGCATCGCGTCCGGGGCGGCGATGATCCCCTTCTCGATGATGAAGGAGACAAACCCGTCGGAGGTGAAGGGCACCGCGGCCGGGGTGATGAACTTCCTCGTCTTCGTGACGACGGGGATCATGTCGCCGTTCATCTCGCACCTGATGCTACCGCGGCAGGGCGTCCCCTTGACCCTGGCCGACTTCCAGACCGCCTTCCTGCCCCTGGTGGGCGGCGTCGTCCTGGCCTTGGTCCTCGCTCTGTTCCTCCGGGAGACCGGCACGGCCGAGCAGGGACCCCTCGCGCAGGACGGCACGAAGCCTTTCGTCTCAGTCCTGGCGCCCGCCTGAGCGGCTTCGATCCAAATGCCTTCTCCTCGACCGCCCTCACGCCCAAGGATGACCACATGGATGTCGCGGTCTTCAGCACCAAGCCGTACGACCGGCGCTTCCTCGACGCGGCGGTCGCGGGCCGCCACGCCCTGACCTACATCGATGCGCGGCTCGACCGGACCACGGCGGTCCTCGCCGGCAAGGCCCAGGTCGTCTGTGCGTTCGTCAACGACGCGGTCGACACCGCCGCCCTCAATGTGTTCGCGCAACTCGGTGTGCGCCTCGTCGTCCTGCGGTCCGCAGGGTTCAACAACGTCGACCTCGCCGCCGCCAAGCGGCATGGCATCGTCGTCGCCCGGGTCCCGGCCTACTCCCCCGAGGCCGTTTCCGAGCACGCCGTGGCGCTGATGCTGTCCCTCGACCGGCACATCCACCGCGCCTACGCCCGGGTCCGGGACGGCAACTTCGCTCTCGATGGCCTGCTCGGGTTCAACCTGCATGGCCGCACAGTGGGAATCGTGGGAACCGGCCGGATCGGCCTCGGCGTCGCCAGGATCATGCTGGGCTTCGGCTGCAAGGTCCTGGGAAGGCCCGGATCGACGAGGTCGGGCTCCGACCCGATGGCATCGTCTCCCACGAGCGCACGACGTCCGAGGCCGCCTGGCACTTCATGGGCTAAACGCCCAGGCCACCTTCGGATCCCACGCACCCCGACGAGGAAGCCCCGATGCCCCCGAGTGGCCCGACCCTGCTTTCCCGAACCCGTCACTGGCCCATCTCTCCTCAGGCCGATCGGAGCCCGCTGTCGGAGCCGCAAGGCGTGCCGGACTACGGGCCCGGACATCCGCTGGCCGCAGCTTGGCAATAATCACACCGGGCTTCGGAGACTTGGCCATGCCATCCGTTCTGCAAGTCCAAGTGCCATACCATAGGGCGGACGCTTGAATCGGTTCGGATCACGCTCGGGCAACGCCATACGCCAAACCAAGGCAACCTCCGGCGTCCTGCTCGGCCGTCAGCAGCAGGCAGCAGGCAATGGTGGGGAAGGGCGGACGAGGTCGTAAGCGCAGGATGCTTAAGCAGTCCTGAATGGCGATTCATCGTCGATGAAAGCCAAGACGTCGGTGCGGATCCGGATCGCTCGACTGACAATCGATTTGCTCGAACCAAGCAGCCATGCCTAAGCTTGACCGTCATCACTTGTAGCTGCTTGCAGACGGTCACCGCAAATGCCCGGCACCACGGACGTGCGCACCTTGATGCGCGGCGCACTCACGTCACGCCGCGAGGCAATACGGCGCGCAAAGGTCGACCGGCCGGCCGTGCTGCTACAGCGCCCGACGGAACGCTCGTTCGCACGCACCTGCGAGGTCAACGATCTCTTGATCGAGGGCACGGAGGCGGTGCTGAGCGAGAGCGGCCGCCTGCCGCCCTACTAGGACACGAGCTGAGAACCGTCGCGCCTCGATCCGAAGGGCCACGGCATCACGACGCTCCGACGTCATGACGCTCCAGCATCGCGGCGGATCGATGCGGCGCCTCACACGCGGAAGCCGGACGAAGACTGCCCGGTCCGCACCGTCTCCGCTCTCGGACATTCGGGTTCGACGGTCGCCGGGGTGGCGCTCCTGCCGCTACCACTCGTTGTCGCCATCGGCTCGCTGGTTCTCAGCGGCCTCGCGGGCCGGATCGCGTCCAGACCCCGCCTGATTGCAGGTCCCCTGGCCGTCGCGGCCGGGTTCCTGCTGCTTCTGCGTATCGGCGGACACAACGCCCACGGGTCGACGGTTCTGCCCGGCACCTTCGTCGCGGCACTCGGCATGGCCTATGCCGTGGCACCGCTCACGAGCGCGGCGGTCGGTTCCGTCGACGAACGCTACAGTAGCTTGGCCCAGGGGTTCAACACCGCCGTCGCCCGTGCGGGGCTCGTGGCCACGAGCTCGATCGGAGGGATCCTCGCCGCCCGTGGCTCTGTGCTGGTCGATGCCGTCTTCGTCGCCATCGTCGCGAACGTGGTCGCCTACATCGCTGCCGCCGCCGGTCTGATGCCAAAGCGCCCAAACGCCTGAATGCCGCGTCCCGGCCTAGTGCCGTCGGACCGCTCGATCAATTCAGCGCCGACGGCTTTACCCGAGCGGTGCTGGAAGCCCGTTCATGACGTCGCTCAACGCCGCCTGGATCATCTCGCGTCAGGATCACGTGGTGGCGCCCTTCACATTCCGACAGCCTCTGGACGTGACCGTCGACCGGCATCGCCGCGGTGGTTCGTCAATTCGCTCCACGGACGAAGGCATAGCGACCGACGGAGGCGCCACTGCCGCGATGATGCACGGGCGCTGGTATACGATTGTCCGGTTTCGCGCCGGGCGCACGACGGGCATCGGACGCGTGAGTGGAGGCGGCGCGCAAGGCGCTGCGCAGGCGCAGGACCTCGTCGCGAAGCCTCGCGTTCTCGCGCTCGACTTGCCCCAGCCGCTCGACACCCTCCGGCGGCAGGCCGCCGAGCCGTCGGCGCCAGCGGTAGAACGTACCGATCGAGACGTGCGCGGCGGAGCAGATCTCCGCGATGGCGGTCCCGGCTGCGGCCTCCTTCAGGAGGAACGCCACTTCCTGGTCAGTATGCCGGGATCGACGCATGCGCAGCTTCCCTGTTCGGAGCCGTCCGGTCGCCGCGATGCAATAGCAGTCTTCGCGGCGCGCTCGACGCCTTGGAATGCCCGATCTCTGCAAGAGCCGGACCGACGCCCAAACGGCAATTTTGCCGTTTGGGCACGACCGCGCCCACAGGGCGGGCGCCATGCCGGCCATTTGCGCACGCCGCCGCCATGCCTGCAGTCACTTTGGTCTTCCGCGCACAGCCCCGCGCCCGGACAATCCGACAGCGAGGCAGGGGCATGGGTCCGATGGCAGAATTCACGAGACGGGGCTTGATCGGAACCGCCGCGGCGCTCGCCGCCCCAGCCCTGATTCGCCCAGCTTGGGCGGCAGAGACGGTCAAGCTCGGCTGCCTGTTCTCATCGTCTGGAACGATGGCCAACATCGAGGGGCGGCTCAACTATGTCGTCCGCATGGCCGCAGACCAGCTGAACGCCAAGGGCGGCGTCAACGGGCGCCAAGTCGAGGTCGTCACCTCGGATCCGGCCTCCGATTGGCCGCTCTACGCGCAGATCGGCCGGCAGATGCTGCAACAGGAGAAGGTCGCCGCCCTGTTCGGCTGCTGGACCTCGGTGTCGCGCAAATCCGTGCTGCCGGTGGTGGAGCAGAACGACGGCCTGCTGTTCTATCCGCTCCATTTCGAGGGCGAGGAGAACTCCAAGAACGTCGTCTACGTGAACTCGCCGCCGGCGAGTTCCGTGCTGCCGGCCGTGGATTACCTGATGGGGTCCGAGGGCGTGTCCGCCAAGCGCTTTTTCATGATCGGCTCGGACTACGTCTGGCCGCGGACCATCAACAAGATCCTGAAGGGATACTGGGCGTCCAAGGGCATCGCCGAGAGCGCGTGGCGCGAGGAGTACGTGCCGCTCGGCTTCTCGAACTTTCAGACGCTGGTGAACCAGATTCGCACGTTCGCCGCCCAGCCCGGCGGCCAGCCGATCGTCGTCCTCACTGTCGTCGGCTCCTCGATCCCGGACTTCCTACGCGAGTTCGCCAACCAAGGCATTCTCGCCACCGACGTGCCGATCCTCGGCCTCGACATGGTCGAGGCGGATCTGGAGGGCCTGGATACGACCAAGCTGGTCGGGCATCTCAATTGCTGGGCCTACCTTCAGGCCGCCAAGGGTGAACGCAACGCGGCGTTCCTCTCGGATTGGGCGGCCTATGTGAAGGCCAAGAACGTGCCCTTCAGCGCCGACACGGTGATCGATCCGATGGTGTCGGCCTACGACAGCGTCCAGCTTTGGGCGCTGGCGGCCGCGAAGGCGAAGAGCTTCGCGGTGCCCGAGGTGCGCAAGGCCTTTGCGGGGCTCAGCTACGAGGGACCGTCCGGTTACACGCTGACCATGACAGGCGAGAACAACTACGTCTCGCGCGGGATCTTCATCGGCTCGGTCAACGAGAAGCGCGGCTTCGACGTCTTGTGGCAGTCGCCGGATGCCCCCAAGCCTGTGCCGTTCAGCCCGTATGGCTGAGTTGCCGCAACCGGTGTCGTTTCTCGTTCGCGGGGTGCGGGTCGCCCTCGCCTTGATCCTGATGGTGTCCGCTTCGATGGCGCAGGCCGCTGCGGACCCCATCGACCGCTCGGCCCTCGCCAGGGCCGTCTGCAGCGACGGAGCCGGCCTCGCTCGCGGCGCGGATGATGTTGTCCGATCCGCCGCCACCGCCAGCGCCGACGACCTCGCGTTCTCCGGCTCCATCCTGCGGGCGCTGCTCGACCGACGCCTCGCCTGCGTCGGGGACACGTCGGTCCTGCTCGATCGCCCAGGGGGCAGCGAAGGCCGCGATGCCGCGACCGGCGCGACGCGGTCGGCCGCCGGCGCACGCTCGCCGGTCCTCGGCCTGCGCCAACGCGGGCTCGTCGAGACAGGCGCTGGGGTCGTCGCGCTGCTCACCGGCGCCAGCACCGCCCAGCGTTCGGCCGGACTCGCCACCCTGGAGCGACGGGCCGCAGCGGTGCCCGAGGCCGACACCATCCTGGAGCGCGCCCGCGCCGCCGAGACGGATGCGGTTCTACGCGCCGCGATCGTTCAGGCAATGCAGGCCGCCGCGCTGAACGCCCCCGAGCCCGCGCGCCGCCGGGCGGCCATCGGCGCCATCGCCGACGCCCCGTCGAGCGCCGCACGCTCCCGGCTCGCGAGTTTGCGGACCGATCCGGCCTATGCCGCGGATCCGGCGTTCAAAGCCGCGCTCGATGCGGGGATCGCGCGGGTCGAACGCGCGGTCACCATCGGCGACGGACTCGCGCTCTCCTACAACGCCCTGAGCTTTGCCAGCATCCTGTTTATGGCAGCGGTCGGCCTCGCGATCATCTTCGGGCTGATGGGGGTGATCAACCTCGCCCAGGGCGAGCTCATCATGGTCGGCGCCTATGCCGCCTACGGCGTGCAGGAGGCCTTTCGGATGGTCGCGCCGGGTCTGATCGACCTCTACCTCGTCGCGGCGATTCCCGTCGCGTTCCTGGCATCGGCCGGCGTCGGCATCGTCGTCGAGGCCTTGATCCTACGCCACCTCTACCGAAGGCCGCTGATGAGCCTGCTCGCCACATGGGCGGTGAGCCTGTTCCTGATCAATCTTGTGCGCGTCGTCTTCGGCTCGCAGAACCTACAGTTCGGCATGCCGTCCTACGTCAGCGGCGGTGTCCCGCTCTACGCCGATTTCATCGTCACCTGGAACCGGCTCTTCGCCATCGCCTTCGCCGCGGTGACGCTCGCCGCGACGCTGCTGATCCTCAAGCGCACGCCGCTCGGCCTCGACATCCGCGCGGTGACGCTTAACCGCGACATGGCCGGCGCGCTCGGCATTAGGACCCGACGGGTCGACCGCCTCGCCTTCGGTTTCGGCTCAGGGCTCGCTGGGCTCGCGGGAGTGGCCCTATGCCCGATCTACAGCGTCAATCCGGGCATGGGCGCGACCTTCATCGTCGACAGCTTCATGGTGGTGGTCCTGGGCGGCGTCGGCACCGTGGTCGGGACGGTGGTGGCGGCGCTCGGCATCGGCGGGGCCAACGTGCTGATCGAGCCGTTCTACGGGGCGGTCGCGGCCAAGGTGATCGTGCTCGTCGGCATCATCGTGTTCCTCCAACGACGCCCCGAGGGCCTATTCGTTGCGAGGCGTCGGCGATGAGCGGGGCAGCCGAGAGCCTGCCGTCCCCGGTCAACGCACGTCCGCGTCGGCCGGCCGCGTGGCTTCACGAACCGCTCCTCGTCGGCATCCTGCTGCTAATCCTGGCTGCTTGCCTGGTGCTCGTCGGACTGAAGCCCGCCCCCTACGTCGTCAACACGATCGGGCAACTCGCCGTCTTCGCGATCCTCGCCGTGTCGCTCGACCTCATCTGGGGCTACCTCGGAATCCTCAGCCTCGGTCACGGGCTGTTCTTCGCCATCGGCGGCTACGTCTGCGCCATGCACCTGTTGTCGCACGCGTTCTCCGCGACGGGGGTCGCGCCGGACTTCGTGCAGTTCATGGGCTGGAAGACGCTGCCGGCTTACTGGGCCGGGCTCACCAACGCGCCCTACGCCCTGTTCCTGGCGATGGCGCTGTCGGGGGCCGTCGCCTTCGTCTTCGGCTTCGCCTCGTTCCGCTCGCGGGTGAACGGCGTCTACTTCTCGATTATCAGCCAGGCACTCGTCTACGTCGCCATGTTGCTGATGTTCCGCAACGATACCGGGCTTGGCGGCAACAACGGCATGACCGGCTTCCCGCTGCTGTTCGGATATCCGATGGGCTCGGCGGCCGTGACGACGGGCCTCGCCCTAGCCTCGCTCGGCGCGCTGGCGGCGGTTCTCGTCGGCACCCGCGCGCTGGTGGCGGGGCGGATCGGGCGACGCATGCTGGCGTGCCGCGACGACGAGACCCGGCTGCGCACCCTCGGCTACGGCACGACACGGCTGAAGCTCGGGATCTGGTGCCTCTCGGCGATGATCGCGGCGCTGGCCGGCGTGCTCTACGTGCCGCAGGTCGGCATCATCAACCCACGGGTGCTCGCCCCCGACCTGTCGATCGAGATCGCGGTCTGGGTGGCGATCGGCGGGATGGGCCGGCTCGGCGGTGCGGTGATCGGCGCGGTCGCAGTCAACGCGCTCAAGTTCTGGCTCAGTGCGGCGATGCCGGAGGCGTGGCCCTTCATCCTGTCGGGGCTGGTGCTCGTGGTGGTGCTGGCATTGCCGAACGGCCTGCTCGACTTCGCCTCCCTCCGCACCAAGCCGACATGGCTGCGCAACGGAGGGGGCCGGTGAGCGCCCTTCTGGTCGACAAGCTCGATGTGGTCTTCGGCCGCTTCCGGGCGCTGACCGCGCTATCGCTCGCCGTCGATGCCGGCGAGGTCCGCGCCGTCATCGGCCCGAACGGGGCCGGCAAGACCACGCTCCTCGACGTGATCTCCGGAATCACCAAGCCCCTCCGCGGCCGGGTGATGCTCGGCGACAGCCTGGACCTCGCCAGGTGCTCCGAGGCTGGGATCGCCAAGGCAGGCGTGCGGCGCAAGTTCCAGAAGCCGAGCGTCTTCCCGGCGCTGACGGTGTACGAAAACCTCGACATCGGCTGCGGCGCTGGGCTCCCGGCATCGGAGCGCGCCGCGCGCATCGGGGCGGTGCTCGGCGAGATCGGCCTCGAACCCCGCGCGCACGCACTCGCCGGGGCACTTGCCCACGGCGAGAAGCAGTGGCTGGAAATCGGCATGGTGCTGGGTTCGAACCCCAGGATCATCCTGCTCGACGAGCCGGTGGCGGGGCTCTCGGACGCGGAGACCGAGCGCACCGCCGCGCTGATCCGCGCGCTGCGAAGGCCCGACCGGGCCATCGTGGTGATCGAGCACGACATGGCCTTCGTCGAGGCCATCGCGGACCGGGTGACGGTGCTGCACGAGGGCCGCACCCTCTACGAGGGCGGGATGCGCGGCGCTCGGGCAGATGCCCGCGTGATCGAGGTGTTTCTGGGCCGATGAGCATGCCCGAAGCACCGCCGATGCGGCTCACGATCGAGGGGCTCGACCAGCATTACGGCAGCGCGCAGGTGCTGCGCGGCGTCGCGCTCACGATCGAACCGGGCAGCTGCCTCGCAGTGCTCGGCCGCAACGGCGCGGGCAAGACCACGCTGCTGCGGTGTCTGGCCGGGCTGATCCCGGCGAGCCGCGGGCGGATCGCCTTCGACGAAGACGAGATCGCATCCTGGCCGACCGATCGGCGCGCGCGGGGCGGGCTTGCGACGGTGCCGCAGGGCCGCGAGATCTTTTCGGATCTCACCGTCGCAGAGAACCTGCGCGTCGCCGCCCGCGCTCACGGGCTGGAGCGCACCGGGGCGGTGGACGAGGCAGCGGCGCTGTTTCCTGCGTTGCGCGAGCTTTGGCACCGGCCCGGGGGCAACCTCTCGGGCGGGCAGCAGCAGCAACTCGCCATCGCCCGCGCGCTGGCGACGCGCCCGCGGCTGCTGCTCCTCGACGAGCCGACCGAGGGCATCCAGCCCTCAATCGTCTCGGCGATCGAGGCAGTGATCGCCGGCCTCAAAGGTCGGATCACCGTGCTGCTCGTCGAGCAGTATCTCGATTTCGCGATCCGCCTCGCCGACTCCGTCGTGGTCCTCTCGCGCGGGGGCATCGTCGAGCGGAGCGAGCGCGGCGCGATCAGCCACGCCGACCTCACCCGCCACATCGCCGTCTGACATCAGGAGCGCACATGCCGACGCATCACGAGATCCCGGCCACCCCCGACAAGATGGTGCTCGGCTACTTCGACGCCGCGCTGCCGCCGGTGCTCGAGATCGCGTCCGGGGACACGGTCACCCTCCATTCCTTCCCCGCCGGCGGACGCGAGTCGCTGCATCCCGATCCCGCGCGGGTCTCGGCCGAGCACCTCGCGGTGCTCGATCAATGCGTCCCC
>NZ_JAKSXU010000126.1:0-1125 GCF_022829325.1 Methylobacterium sp. J-092
CGACCAGCCGTCCATCTCGGGCATCATCACGTCGAGTAGGATGGCACGCGGCTTGAGCGACTTGGCGAGGTCGAGCCCGGTGCGCCCGTCCCCCGCAGTGCGGACGGCGAAGCGTTGGCGTTCGAGGAACCGGGTCATCAGCTCGCGTTGGTTGGCCTCGTCATCGATGACCAGCACGAGGTCGCCCACCGTCATCTGGTTCTCGGGAACCGCCGGTGCCGCCTCAACGGTGCCCTCTGGCGCCACAGCTGGGACGCGCAGGGTGAAGCTCGTTCCTTGGCCCTCGACGCTGTCGACCGTGATGTCGCCACCGAGAAGCTGGGCGAAAGCGCGGCTCAGTGCGAGCCCGAGACCGGTCCCGCCATAGTTGCGCGTGGTGCTCTCGTCGGCCTGAGTAAACCGCTCGAACAGGCGCCCGACCTGCTCGGGATTCATACCGATGCCGGTGTCCCGCACCGTGAACCGGAGCCAGTCGCCATCCACGTCGACCTCACGGGCGGCACTCAACGTGATGGTGCCGCCCTCGGTGAACTTGGCCGCGTTCGAGAGCAGGTTGAACACGCACTGGCGCAGCTTGGTCGCGTCCGTGCGCGCCCGGCCCACGTCATCGGCCACGTCCAACACGAGGACGTTACCCTTCTTGGCGACCAGCGCCTCCACGGTGCCGGCGGCGTCTGTGACGAAGGCGGCAACGTCGATGTCCTCGGGGTACAGTTCCATTTTCTCGGCCTCGACCTTCGACAGGTCGAGCACGTCGTTGATCAGCCCGAGGAGGTGCTGGGCGTTCGATTTGATCTTGCCGAGATCCTTGAGGAGGCTGTCCTGGCCGAGCTCCTCGGCCTCCTCCTCCAGCATCTCGGAGTAGCCGATCACGGCCGACAGCGGCGTCCGGAGCTCGTGGCTCATGTTTGCCAGGAACCGGCTCTTCGCCCGGCTGTGCTCCTCGGCAGCGTCGCGGGCTTCCTCCAGCGCCGCCTCGTATGCCTCTCGCTCGGTGATGGCGGCGTGTACGCCGACCCACTCGCGGATCGTTCCGTCCGGATTGCGCACCGGCTGTCCCTTGACCGCGAACAGGCGGTACTCGCCATCCCGGTTCCGAACGCGGTGCTTGAGCTCGTAGCCCCT
>NZ_JAKSXU010000127.1:0-304 GCF_022829325.1 Methylobacterium sp. J-092
GCTACATGCTGGAGCAGACCGCCTACCTGCCGGTCTCCGCCCAGGCCGACCCGGACAAGAGCCCGCAGCGGATCCTGGCGCGCAAGCTCGGCCGCCCGCTCCAGTAGGCCTCCCGCCGCAAAGGACACGACACCGATGATCTCGACCTGCGCGATTTCGAGGGCTCTCGCTCGGTGATGGCGGCGTGTACGCCGACCCACTCGCGGATCGTTCCGTCCGGATTGCGCACCGGCTGTCCCTTGACCGCGAACAGGCGGTACTCGCCATCCCGGTTCCGAACGCGGTGCTTGAGCTCGTAGCCCCT
>NZ_JAKSXU010000131.1:0-597 GCF_022829325.1 Methylobacterium sp. J-092
TCAGAAGGTCGGCGGCAAGGAGACCCCGCTGCTGACCCACTTCGACCGCAACGGCTTCGGCTACACCCTCAACCGCGCCACCGGCGAGCTCCTCGTCGCCGAGAAGTTCGACCCGGTCGTCAACTGGGCCTCCAAGGTCGACATGGACAAGGGCTCCAAGACCTACGGTCGCCCCCTCGTCCAGGCCAAGTACTCCACCGAGCAGAACGGCGAGGATACCAACTCCAAGGGTATCTGCCCGGCGGCCCTCGGCACCAAGGACCAGCAGCCTGCTGCGTTCTCGCCGAAGACCAACCTGTTCTACGTGCCCACCAACCACGTCTGCATGGACTACGAGCCGTTCCGGGTGACCTACACCCCGGGCCAGCCCTACGTCGGTACGACCCTGTCGATGTACCCCGCGCCGAACAGCCATGGCGGCAGGGGTAACTTCATCGCCTGGGACGGCGTCGAGGGTAAGATGAAGTGGTCGAACGCGAAGCAGTTCTCGGTCTGGTCGGGCGCCCTCGCCACCGCCGGCGACGTTGTCTTCTACGGCACGCTCGAAGGCTACCTGAAGGCCGTCGACTCCAAGACGGGTAAGGAACTGTACAAGTT
>NZ_JAKSXU010000133.1:0-1716 GCF_022829325.1 Methylobacterium sp. J-092
CGGCCCCGGAGGTGTTCATGCCAGCCTTCTCCGCTTGGCCGGCTGCGCTTGCCAGACCAGCTCCGCCGGCCAAGCTACCCGTGGCGGAGCGGCCCACCGTGCACTAACTCTACCCTTGGACCACCTCGTGGGGGCCGATCAGACGGAGCACCTGTGTCACGGTATCCATAATGCAATTTGCGCGTTGTACCAGCATTGCAAACACGTCACAGTTGCCATCAAATGATAAGATTTGACTTGAACTTGTATCCTTACGGCTGTACATGAAACCGCCTTCGGGCTCAAAGGCGGATTTTGAGTGCCAAAGAATAAGACCCTCAGTGTTCGGACCAGTCCGGAAGCCTTTCAGACGGCTCTGGACGCCATGGATGTGATCGGGCGATGGGAGTGGGACGCCACGACCGACTTGACTCGCGTCGATGCCTTCGTGGCGCTGGTCTTCAACGTCGATCCTGATGACGCCAAGGCCGGTCTACCGCTCTCGTGCTTAATCGATAGCATCCACGCCGACGATCGGGAACGGGTCCGTGCTTTGATCAATCGTAGCACCCGTGATGGGAGCCCCTTTCTCACCGAGTACCGCGTGATCTCGGTGGATGGTCGGACCCGTTGGGTTTTGGATCGCGGTCGCTTCACTACGGATCATGTTGGGCGCCGGTGGAACGGGGCTGGCATTCTCGTCGATATAACGCAGATGCGCATGACGGAGGATGCCAGCAGAGGTTCCGGGGTCGAGAATGAGGACAGCGCGCTGGATCGCGCAGCCGAACACGCCATCGCTGCGCAACAGGCGATCGTCGAGATGCAGGACCCACGGCTGAAGAGCTGTGCGGATGCGTTGCTGTTGGAGCTGGGGCGACGGCTGGCTCAGAAGGATATCCGATCGCGCCGTGGACGTATGAACTAGACTAGCCCCCGTGCCCGGCGTTCTTACGAACAGTGGTTCACTGGCATCGACACCCTACCAAAATAGCCCGAGCTTCAGCCACGTCACCCCGCTCGGGTCCGCCTAGCAGCGCAGCAATCTCGGCGTGGCAGGCCAGCCAACGCCGGGTGAAGTAGAGCAGACCTCCGCCACCGGCCGCTACGCCGATCCGGGTTTGCCGCAACATGGCCCAGTGCATCCGCCGGGCGAGGTAGCGTTCCAGCAACATCAGGCACGCGAGCCGGCTCGTCTGGCGCAGTGTCAGCCGACGATCGGTTGTAAGAGGAAGGGCGGTCGGCATCAGCGTTCGCCTCTGATCAGCCCCCACGAGGTGGTCCAAGGGTAAAGTTAGTGCACGGTGGGCCGCTCCGCCACGGGTAGCTTGGCCGGCGGAGCTTGTTGGGCGAGCGCAGCCGGCCAAGCGGAGAAGGCTGGCATGAACACCTCCGGGGCTGGCGGCCGGTATCCCAGAGAGGCATGCGGGCGCACGGTGTTGTCGTAACGTCGCCAGCTTTCGATGACGACCTGCGCTTCCCTGAGTGTGTGGAAGATCTCGCCGTTGAGGAGTTCGTCGCGAAGCCGTGCGTTGAAGCTTTCGACGTAGCCATTCTCCCATGGCGAGCCTGGCGTAATGTAGGCCGTCTTTGCTCCGACGCCGGTGATCCAAGCTTGTACGGCCTTCGCAACGAACTCCGGTCCGTTATCCGAACGGATATGGCCAGGCACGCCACGCAGGATGAACAAGTCCGAGAGCACATCGATGACGTCGATCGCTTTCAGCTTGCGGGCGA
>NZ_JAKSXU010000158.1:0-301 GCF_022829325.1 Methylobacterium sp. J-092
GTACCTGCTAAGCGGTCCCGCGGGCGTCCGCGAAGCTCGACTCTAGCCCTAGCTCGCCGAAAACACGTCCAACCAGAATCCGCCAAGGCAGCAACACCATGCGCGATAGTTTCCGCGAGGCGGTTGCTCGCAACGGGTCCGCTCGTCCGATCGTCTCTTACCAGTGCGCCCAGGCGAACGACGCTGTGCGAAAGAGCATCGTCGACGCCTTCACGTGTGATTTCCCCGTGTTGCCAGCAGCCTCCGAGACGCTGCTGCAGACCCCACCGCCGGCATCGGCCGGACGAGCACCAGCCCAAGC
>NZ_JAKSXU010000161.1:0-52294 GCF_022829325.1 Methylobacterium sp. J-092
AGCAGCTTCTTCGGACGTGCATGTAGGGACGGCATGCACGTCCGAACCTGTGTGGATCATGGGTTGATTTAAATCACGGATCGGTAGATCTCACGCGGGAGGGGTATTCATAGGACAACCTAAGTGACTGAAGAAAACCGGGGGCAGAACCCCAGAACGCTGGCGCTGGCCAGCGAAATCGTAGCCGCCTACGTTGCGAACAACTCGATCCCGGTCTCTGAACTTCCGAAGCTGATTGGAAGCGTCCAGGCGGCCCTATCGGACCTCCGCAATGGCTCCGGGACAGCGGGCGCCGATGCGCCGGCCGAAGAGGTTGAGAAGCCGACCGCGGCGCAGATCAAAAAGTCCGTCATGCCGGACGCCCTCATCAGCTTCATTGACGGCAAGCGGTACAAGACGCTCAAGCGTCATCTCAGCGGACACGGTCTCGACCCGCATAGCTACAGGGTGAAGTTCGGCCTGCCTTCGGACTATCCGATGGTCGCCACGAGCTACTCGGAGGCCCGGTCTGCTCTCGCAAAAAATATCGGCCTAGGCCGGCCCGGTCGCTCAGCTGCCTGAGCAGGGGTAGCTCGATGTCGCCTCGATCAGCTGACCGACGAGGCGGCTTTCACAGCCCCATGCCACGCGCCGATATGATTCGTCGCGTGGCTTTGACGAGCATCTCGTCCGAGAATGGCTTCGGCATGAAACGCGCCCCCATGGGCAGTTGATCGTCGGCCGGCGATGCGAGTCCAGATACGACAAGAACCGCGATCTCAGGCCACCGTGCCGCGACCGCCTTCGCTAACGTGAACCCGGTCAACGGCTCGCCGGCAAGATCTACGTCTGCGATCATTGCAACGATGTCGGGTCGAGCGTCGAGATGGGCGACCGCAGCCTCGACGCCTGCTGCCTCGGCGAACTCGAAGCCGGCATCACTCAGCGCGGCAGTCATCGTCATTAGCTGGACAGGCTCGTCCTCCACGACCAGCACCGCAGCTCGTGCGTTAGCCTCTCCCATGCGTCGCATCTTCACGTTCCAGTAGAACGGAACGCGCTTGCGGCCGATCCCGCCTCTGCCGCGAGGTTCACGAATGCGAGGTGCGAACCTGCTTCGGGTTACCAAGGCGGAGGTGGCAGCGGCATCTAGGCTCGCTGGCAGATCGCCTTCGCCTACGCGGGGTGCCGGCCGCGCCTCTCCCATGCGCAAGTAGGCCGCCGGCTCTCGATCTTTTTATGTCGCCTCCGAGACGGCGGGCTCACTAATGGCGGGCGTGATCCGGCAACAAATGTAGATCATACAGCTCGACCGACAATAGGCGCTGTCTCTGCACTTCGAGGACGGTGCCGGCCGCGCCCGACAGGTTAGCAGGCCGCCGGCTCTCGGTGTTCATCGTCACCGCCGAGTGGACGAGCCCCCCCCATCACGAAAGGCGACCTGGAGTCGAATATAGAGCTTGCGTCTCGACAAACGGAAGAGGCTCGACTGAACGCGTCCGGCTCCGCATGTCCCGCACCGCGCAGGACATCATCGAGATCAGCCGCGATCTGATCGCCACTCGCGGATCTATGCCGGGTGCGTTTCTCGTATGGATCGAGGTCGAGTTCGGCATAGGCCAGGCTACCGCTTATCGCTTCATCCAAGCGGCGGAGAACATGGGAGATCGACTTATCATGGAGATAAGTCTGCCCGCGACGGTTCTATACGCCCTCGCCTCCGATGGCTGCCGACCTGATCCGCTCCCCCGCCGTCCGCCTTCTGCACGCCCGGCAGGATCACGCGACCTGCCTTCGGCTCGCAGCTTCCTACAGCCTCCGGATCGCGGCCGGCGAGACCGACTAGCGCGAGGCCCACGCCTGGGCGCTCGGCCTCGCCCGGCGCTGGCGCCTGATGGCCGCCGAACTGAGCCAGTCCCACGCGCCGCCGGCCTGATTGGCACCCAAACGGGACTCCACCCCACGCCCCTGACTCCAAACCACCGCCACGAGCCCTCCACGGAGCCCGACCGATGCCGCACGCCCGTGTCCCCGATTTCAGTCAGCCGCTCGGTTCCATCGCTCCGGATGCGGACCGCACGCCCTTCCACCTCGACCCCATTCTCGCGGCCATCGATCGCCAAAGCGAAGCGTGGAGCGTTTTCCAGGCCGCCACCGACGGCGAGGCAATTATCCGCGCCGAGGACGATGCCGACGGCGCCCTGATGGCTCTCCCTGGCACGCCCTGTGGGACGCGCGGGGGCATGCTCTGCCTGATCCAGCACTTGCGCTGGTTCTTGGCTAAGGAGGCTCTGAACGCCGGAGGCCACGGCGATGCCTGGGCCGTCACGCAGGCTCGGGAGGGCGATCTATCCCGGTGCCTCGGCGTAGAGCCGGTTCAGCGCCTCCCTATAGCCCTGCCGTTCGGCCGCCTACTCGGGACCGACGATAGATCTACGCCCGTCCCTGCCGCCGACCAGACGCGTCGGGCGCGCGCTGGCCGCCCTCGTCATCATCGGCGGCGGCTGCGTCCTGACCGGCTTCGCCTCCCTGCTCTGAACCTACCCCGCCACCTTCGCGGACCGGATGGCTCGCATACCCCCCATGGAGATCCCCATGCGTCCTTCTACGAAGCAACAGATCATCGAGACCGGTAGCTCAACCGCACGCGAGCATGCCGATGCCCTGCGAGCGCGGCTAGCGCAGGTACCAGGAGACGGCCTGCACGATGAGCGTCGCCTCGTAGTGCCAGCCTTTGAAGTCGGCCTTGGAGCGCTGTTTCAGCTTCGCAGCGATGGCGGACAGGATCATAGCCGACTCCTGGGCGGAGGCGGCAAGCTGGTCAGGGATGCCTAACGATCCGTGAACGAAGGCACGTTCGCGTTTGCGACAAGCCCCGCCCGCGAGTGACGCTCCCGAGACGAGATACCGGGCTCAGAACAAACATCTCTTAAATCCCCGGCGTCCTCGTGGGTCACCCTCAGCAAGAATGGATCACGCTCGAATGTGTGATGCTCTCGCCTTTGGGCTGCCACTTGCAGCCCACACCATCGGTCGAGCGTTGTGCTGACGTCGCAACTGAAGACGCAGGCCCCTTCCAAGCTAGAGCCGGATGCTCGTATTGAACGTGCCCTCGCTGAACGGTAGCCGGAACTTGACTGCAATTACCGTATCCATGACTCGCACCACGCTTGCGTAGCGCTTCCCCACCGTCACGGACGCTCCAACTTCCGTAGTGGTGGAAAACGGCAGTTGGATTTTTGCCCCGGTCCTCGATACGTCGAGGATCAATCCATGGAGACCGCGTTCCTCGGGCAAGCTCACGATCACGTCGCGGTACTCGGGTACGATCCGCAGTGCTGCCCGTTGTTCTGCTGTCCATGCCGCTCGGGACGTATGCCACGCCAAACGTACGGTGATGCGCGCTCGGCGTTCGGCACTAAGCGTTGGATGTAGGGTGAACCCCTGCGTGTCCGTTATACCAATCCGGCCAGGCAAGGCGCCGAGTTTATCGAGGTAGCATACCGCAGCATCACGCGGGCGACCGGGCGCTGGCGTCTGGATTGCAACCGCGTCGAGGTCGTCGATCCGCGCTTGGCAGAGGTACTCTGGTCCGCCCTCAACCATCACGCGGCCGGACAGGATCAAAGCGTCGACTGCATCTGTGTTCTCGGTCGATTGAACGACCGTCGCATTGTTACCCAAGCCGCTCATGCCGCCACCAGCGCGCGCGGCAGCTGCAGGTACGCCAGTGCCTCGTCGGCGGGGAGCGGTCTGCTGAACAGGAAGCCCTGTACCTCGTGGCACCCCTCCCGGCGGACCAGGTCGAGCTGCTCGGCAGTCTCTACCCCTTCGGCGACGATGCCCATGCCAAGGCGCTCACCGAGGCTAACCACCGCCCGCACGATCGCGGCTGCGTCCGGGTCGGCGATGTCACGGATGAATGCGCGGTCAATCTTCAGCTTGTCGAACGGGAAGCGGCGCAGGTAGCTCAGGGACGAGTAACCGGTGCCGAAGTCGTCGAGCGCGATGCGTACGCCCATGTCGCGGAGCCGGTGCAGGCAAACGATAGCCGCGTCGGCATCCTGCATCAGCACGCTCTCAGTCACCTCCAGCTTGAGCCGATTGGGTGATAGCCCGCTGGCGGCCAAAGCGGCCAGCACCGCCACCTCCAAACCCTCGCGCCGCAGCTGCACTGCCGAGACGTTGACTGCGACGCGAACGTGCGCCGGCCAGTTCATCGCCTCCCGGCACGCCTCCTGCAGCGCCCAGGCGCCGAGCGGCACGATCAGTCCGGTCTCCTCGGACACCGGGATGAATACGCCTGGTGAGATCTCCCCCCGGGTCGGATGACGCCAACGCATCAGAGCCTCGAAGCTGACGACGGCCCCCGTGTCAGCTTGCACGACCGGTTGGTAGACGAGACGGAACTCCCCGCGCCTGATCGCATCCCTCATGTCGAGGCCGAGTTGGCCGTGCGTGGCGATGCGGGCGCCCGCTTCGGCACAGAACTCGCGGTACGTGTTCCGGCCTGCCGCCTTAGCCTCGTACAGCGCGATGTCGGCGCGCTTGAACAGTTCGTCGGATCCGACGTCACCGTCGCTGCAGACCGTGAACCCGATGCTGACGCCGATCTCGACGCTTCGTCCATCCAGGTCGATCGGCTCGCTCACCGCCGCGATCAGACGGTTGGCGATGGCGTCGGCGGAACACGGCTCGGCGAGATGTGGAACGACGATCGCGAACTCGTCGCCACCCAGCCGAGCGACGGTGTCGTAGGAACGCAGGACCGCCTGCATCCGCTCGCCCACGACGCGGAGAAGGGTGTCGCCCGCCGGGTGGCCGAAGCTGTCGTTGACCGCCTTGAACCGGTCCAGATCACAGGCCAAGATGGCGAAGGGAGTGTGGTTGCGGGCGGCGTAGCCGAGCGCTTGGTTCAGGCGGTCGTGGAGCAGCGCCCGGTTGGGCAAGCCGGTGAGTGCGTCGTGCAGCGCCATGTGCCGCATCCGCTCCTCGGTCTCGCGGTGGGCCGTAACGTCGCGCAAAGCGGCGACGTATCCCGTTGCACGACCGCTGCTGGGATCGAGCATCAAGCTTACCGATGCCTCGATCCAGATGTAGCGCCCATCCGCATGGCTGTGGCGCACCCGGCAGGTTCCGGGGGCCTGACCATCCACGAGCTTGGCCCAGTGATCGGCGAAAACCTCTCGATCGTCAGGGTGGAGGTGCTCGACCGGGTCAAGCCCGATAAGTTCCTCCGGCTCGTAGCCAAGCACGGTTCGAGCGGCCGGGGACACATACATGGGGGACTTGTCCAGACTGCCGAGAACGAACACGTCCGTGACGTTGTCGGCAAGCAGCTGGATCTGCTTGTCGGCGACCTGACGCCGTTCGGTCTCACGGGCCAGAAGCAAGAGGGCGCTGACGAGAACCAGTGCTAGGCCACCGCCGAGCACGCCCTGAACGAGTGCCATGTTACGCCAGGGAACGAGCACCTCGCTTTTTGACAACGAAGCCGTCACGTAGAGCGGGTAGCCATCCATAAAGCCATGTGCGATGACACGCTCGTTTGCAGTCGTGATGCCGGTCGCCCAGAATGGCTTGGTATCGTTCATGGCGGCGTGGTGGCGGTAGTTGTCCGAAGTGCCGAAGTTTCTCCCAACGAACTCGGACGCGTGCGGCGAACGCACGAGCAGGGTGCCATCGGCGCGCCACAGGCTGAGGATTGAACCCGGTTCATTGTCGACGGAGTCGTAGACATCCTGGAACGTATCGACATTGAGCATAGCCTGGACCGCGCCGGCGAAGCTGCCATCCGGTCCGACCAAGCGGCGGGCGATCGGCAGCATGGGCTTGTCGCTTAGACTGCCAACGATTGGGCGACCGACAGCCACGCCGTCCCCGATCTGATCACGCAGGGTCTGAAAGTAGTCCCGCTTGTGTACGTCGAGGGCTCGAACTGGGAACGCGGCGGCCTCGGCTACCGCGCGGCCTTCGCTGTCGATGACGCTGATGTTGCCGAGGTCGCGCGATCGAGCAAGCTGTTCACGCAAGGCGATGTGCATCGCCTCGGATCCCAAATCACGAGCATGGCTTGCGACGAGGGAGGCAATGATACGTAGGCGTTCGTCTGTGATTTCGATGGTGCGGGCGGCATGGTGTTTCAAAGTGAGGGCAGTGTTGGCGACTTCACGCTCGGCGTCAGCGAGTTCATGAGCTCGATGTGCCAATAGGGTATGCCCGAAGAATGCGGGGATGATGATGCCGACGGCAAGCGCCGACAGACGCAGACGCCGGCTATGACCGATCGTGCGCAGCGAGCGGCGTACAAGGAGGCGAGACATCCAAAGGCCGAATGGCATGCGTAGACGAGATGCGATCATGGCCGTATCCGTTCATCGAAATTGTCCGCTGTGAATGGCTCGACGAACTGGACGGCGATGCCGCCCTCAATCGCCCGTACAACGGTGGCGAAACGCGATCCGATGCGAACAAGCGCGCCGACAAAAAGCCCGGGATTGGGGCGCAACGTGATTTTAGCGCCGGACACCGAAATATTGAGGATCGTCCCCGCCAGAACGATAGTCTCAGCAAGGCGAACTTCGACGGACTGGTGAAATGGAACGAGTCGGGGCGCACTACGTAGCTTCCGGATCTGAGCTGCCTGAACAGTGTAGGATTCCAGCTGCGCGGCAAACTTGTCCCGGTGGCTCTGCTTGATCATGAACTCTAACATGATCCCTCGGAGAGTTGGCTCTACAACCTTCCCAACAAGAATGCCGACGTTGTCGAGGACACAGACGACAACCTGCCCCGGAACGGGTTTGGCCTGGACACTGATCTCTCCCCGCAAAGGGGAGCGCATCACGACGGTACAGGGAACTTCCTCGCCGTTAGGAAGCAGCGCGCGTCCTGTGATGGGTTCACTAGGTTGCGTCATTTGAGCGTTATGCGATCGCGCGCAATCGATGGGGAGGGATTTCTCTGCCCCGGATCTTTCTTGTGCCATCCCCCGCCTGTCTATTGAAAGCTGATGACAGGCACGCTTGGGCAATCGAGCTGCGTACCTATAGCTTGTAATACATATGATTTATGTTGCCATTTTATTTCTAAAAGGTAAATGCAATCATAGATTGGCTTCACCGCAGCCAAACGTGACTAGCGCCAAAGAGAGAGAATATTCTCCGCGGTGAACCCAATCAAAAAATCGTGATAGTTGATGTATAATAGTAAGTAGTCGCAATAGGGCGACGAAGCCAAGGGGCTGTGGGTTCGGCATCGCATCTCCATCGCGCATGCGCTTAAGTTGCTCATCCCCGGGCGACCCAGCACATACCACTGGAAAAACGATCGCTTTCTTGTGAGTAGGCTGCAGCTCGCAGTTCGGCATTAGCAGCTGCCAAAGCAATCTCTCGTTCAGACAATTTAATGCCTGGCCGGTTCGACTCTGTCAGCCGCTCGGCGACGATACATTCGGCCGCCTTAGGCTGAATTAGCTACCGAACGGCGGCCCACACGCGCTGCAGCCATCAGCTGCCAGCTATCACGCCGCATAGATAGCTCTATACCCCTCGTGGATCCGTATAGTAAAATAGTGAAAGAACCAATCAAATGATTATATTTCAAATGAAAACAGTCCTGACAACGGCCTAGAAAATCTTCGCATCATAACTCGAGATATGGTATCTCATTAATGAACGCATGATACCGTGGACAATTAATTCATAGTTCACGATAACTGCGTCATCTCGAGATTAAGAGGTTGTCATTCTCGGGTAGGAATTAAGATGTGAGGTTCTGGCCTGCCCCATTTGGTGGTTAAAGGTTCAAAATTAGTGCATCGTCGGTCGTATGGCTGCGGCCATTCAGTTGAGCTGCAGCCGCGATCCATCACCCCGGGCCAACGCTCGACCAACCTTGAACAGGGCAGCTTTGACCTCCCTCAAACCTGACGTCGCATCGTGCTGCTCCATTAGCGAGTGTACGATGAGGAGGTGATCCGCGATGGTGTCGAGGGGCGACACGGCCTGCGTAGCTGTGTGGGTCGGCGGCGGGATGAACCTCTCGATCCCACGGTACGCTGGGATTTCACGCGCCTCAGTTGGAGCAAATTCGGTCACGCCCGCCTCTTTCGACGCATCGCCGTAAAAGACAGCCCGCGAACTATCAGGTTTGAGCCGCCAATCACCTGCGTGCGTGAAGCCGCCGACGATCAGCCAAGCCGCGTGGTTCTCGATCAAAAGTATAGCTGCCAGCAAGAAATTTAAGGTATCTGGAGGCGCCATTTCGTATCGCGGTAGGCGTCCGAGGTCGAACGCTCAGATGCACCCTGCGGCTTGACGCCAGTATTAGTTGTAGGTGTGGCCTTCGCCGCCGGGCTCATAGCGTCACGTCCTTGAGGAGGACGACGCTCCTGTCGCTGCTTCTGTGCTGTCGGATCAAAGGTAGAGGCGGGCCGAGATTGCTGCGCACTCTCGATACATAAGCGCTGCGCAGTTGGGTCAGCGATGAGCGAGCAACTTGCAACATCGTTTGTTGCAGGAGCTTGCGCCGAAGCGTTTCCAATCCACAAAGCCAACAAGGGGGAGGCGACCAGCTGACGGATCGGCATAGTTACGAACTTCGATCTGGGCATATAAGTTAACCATGCCTTAATGGGGTTGGGATCGCCTCTGGAAGGGCTATCTTCAGCGAGCATGATTGTTCACATGTCTATATGGAGGTTCATAATAAATTAAGCTTACTTCGAGATTAACGGTTTATGGGGTTGAATAAGAACACTGACGACCATCGGAGGTCAAACAGTATGAAACGCATACGCGCGTTGGCCGCCGGCTTGCTGGCCCTGGGACTGTCCTCCGGTCTCGGGGGGTGTGCACGATACGATTATACCGGCTCGCTGGGCATCCGACCGGTGACCGGCAGCCTGACCAATATGGGTCAAGCGCTTGCAGCGCTGCCACCCGCTCCGTCTGCGCCTTTAAGCGTTGCCGTCTACGACTTCCAGGACCTTACCGGCCAGAATAAGTCGTCCTTCAAAGTCGGTTTCCCGGAATTCTCACGGGCGATCACGCAGGGTTCATCGACGATCTTAGTGGATGCACTGAAAACGGCGGGCAACGGCTGCTGGTTCAACGTCGTGGAGCGCGGCTACCTCGACAGTCTGCTGCGCGAGCGCAAGCTCATCCAAGACACCTACGCCTTCCTCAAGCGTGATCCAAAGGACTTGATCGATCCCCTGAAGTTTGCCGAGTACATTGTCACCGGCGGCGTGGTTTCCTATGACTCACCCACCCAGGTTGCGAGCGGCAGTGTGCTGTTTGCTGGCTATGGTGGTGGCGTCAACCATAGCAAGGATCTTGTCACGATCAATTTGCGTCTAGTCCGCGTGCGCGACGGTGTCGTGCTCACCTCGATCAACGCCTCACGGCCGATCGTGACCGCTGGGGGTAATGCTAGCGTAACCCGCCTTCTCGGTGGCCGCGTCCTTGACGCCCAGGTCTCGGCCAGCGTTCAGGAGGCGGTCCAGACGGCCGTACGCGAGGCGATTGAGGCGGGTGTCCTGGAACTTGTTCGACAGGGTGACCAGCGGGGAATTTGGCTCCGCAAGATCGTACCCTCGCCGACAGCCGCCCGAGAGAAGTCATCTCCTGTGCATGGTCTGATCGGAGTTCCGAACACGGTCGCGCAACCCGTGCGGACTGGGTCGATTGTCCCGCCTGCCGAAACGCTTCAGAGTAATTCAAAACCTTCGACGGTAGACACGCTGCTCGGATCTGAGAAGCGTGAAGCGGCGACGCCCGTGAAACTTTCAGATCGCATAGCTTCTGCCGATACGACCCGTTCGACAAAGCCACCATTCGTTCTCGAAGGCCGGCCGGTCGGGCTGCTAGGGTCTCTTGATACGTTCGCAGAACCTCCGAAGCCGATCTTCACCAGACCTGAGGCCGCAAAACTTGCCATGCTCCAGTAGGTGTGAAGTACGACGGCCCCTCAAGGCATCGCGATCTGCTGGCTGCGTGCGACATTGACCGAGCCCTGCTGGCGCAGGTCGAGGTTGGGCGCTGTTCCGAGTTGGTAGATCGAGGCGCGGTTGCTGAAACCTGTCTGTGTGGCACTCAGGGGCACGGGGTCGGGGCCAATTGCGACGATCTCGGTCACGGTGGTTCGGCCTGTCGTCGCTGTGAGCGTGCTAGAGTGCGTGTGGAACGGGCTTCGTTCCTGGATAACGTACAGAACGTTTTTCGCGTTTGCCTGCTGGACTACAAGGCTCTCGGCGGCAGTAGTTGGGGCAGCCGCCGCCAGAACGTTGAAGGCAAGGCAAACGCCCAGAACCGTGCGCGTCATCGATTGCTCCCACTGAAAGTAGGAAGCCTCGCTCACTCGCGTAAACGATCAGATAGAGACTATTGCGGGCGATGTGTCTGAATGGGTCGGTATGCAGCAGCGACACCCATATGAGAGCTGGTGCTGAAAAGGTGCGCTACGCGTGAGCGACCGACTCGTACTCCGCTGAAGAGTGCGCTACCGTCTGGACCATTAGTCAGCCAAAAAGCGTATAATGACAGGCCTTTACGGCATCTGCTGACGGAGGTTTGGGGCCAGCATATTTGGGGACTGGTTGATGAAGGCCGAGTTCGTTCGACCACTCTGATTGATGGTCGCACTCGTGCTCGGACCAACCTGCCAGACGCCGGCCATGTTCGCCTCACCAGTCTGTCTGACCGTTACCGGACGGACCTGGGGGCCAACTTGGATGACACCATAGACATTAGCCTGTCGCATCTGCGTGACGGTCAACGATTGCGCGGAAGCCGAAGCTGCAGTTAGCCCCGCTACGAGACCGGCGATGGCAGTCGCTCCCCTCATGACAGATCCTTGTGCTTGGCGTCGGGATGCACCTGAGCCCGATCGTAATCTTTGAATGAGGCCCAGTGCTTGGGCCGTTGGTACTGAGTCATGGCCGTTCGGGACGATGGCTCGATACTCGATCGACAACCGATCAAAGCCGCATCGTTCAATGATCTCTTGAAGAGCTTCATTGAACGATGCGGCTTGACGAGCGCAAGCCATCTCGCGCTGAGACGATGACGTCGAGCCCCTTGCTGTCAAAGGCATTGCAAGAGGCTCGCATCAACGCATCGCGTATCAGGGCATCTGGATGACGCGAGCACCGTTGAACACACCGCTCTGGCCGATGCCGGCGGCATTGTCGTAGCCGCGCTGAACAGCCGTTGCACGGTTCACGTAGCCACTCTGGGTGGTCAGCGAAGTGTTGTAGCCGCCGCGCTGGGAGGTAAAGGCGCCATTGTAAACACCGTTCTGGCTGATAATAGCCGTGTTGCTACCAGCAAAAGCAGTCGAAGACGCGATCAGGGAAACAACACCAGCGGCGAGGAGCGCACGGAACGACATAGATTGAACCTCCACATAAGGGTATTTTTGGAATTATTATTGCTGCCATCAAGCAACGGCTGAATGTTTAAGGATCTTTTAACCGCTGCGCAACTGTTAATATTTTGAATTAAGATGGGCCTCATACATAGTTGAATCGTTCACATTGCGATTATCGGCAAGACTGTCGAGTGAAGCGAGATCGTTGATTTGCGCAGCCTATTAGAAATCGGATGCGCTGCAGTCGCGGCATAATTGCAATTTATATATCTTATATTGCAGATATACTATAATTTAACCATTAGTTGCCGTATGAAGATCATTTATGCTCCAATTTTGCCAGGCATGGCGACGGAATACATTGTGATCTGCCCGACGTCGCACCAGGACCGCCAAATGATGTAAGCCGTGCTGACGGAACTGCGTAGTTTGCAGCGAGGGCAACAGTTCGAGATTTGCGAACCAAGGGAAGATAGGTGTGCTTGATACCTTCGGTTTATCGCTTGCGGCTGGAGTTCAGAGGAACCCGCTCCCCGAGTGCCCTTTGAAGGCGTTTGTCCGCCTCAGACCCCTAGGAAACGAGCCGAGCTTTCCGACGGCCGAGCATGTAGGTAGCGTCCCGTCGTCGCCACCGAGGCGTGCTCGACTGTCGCTTGGACAAGATGGATCGGCGCCCCGCGGTCCAGGCTGTGCGAGGCATGAGCGTGCCGAAGCCAGTGTGCCGAGACTTCGGTCGGCAGCCCTGCCCGCGTCACAGCCGCCTTCACAACACGATGCATCGCGCTTGGATCAAGCGCCCCTCCCTTACGTGAGAGGAACACGGGGGCATCCGGCCCGGCCTCGCCGCGCAGGGTCACAAGCACCTTCTACGTCGCGGCCGACAGCAGGACCGCCCGTGTCTTGCCGCCCTTACCGAATATCGTCGCCTGTCCCGGACGACATTCGACGCGATGCAAGAGGGCGTCGGATGTAAAATAAGGGGGGTGATCCCATCCTTTGGTGGCCTTATCCTCGCCGTGATGCCGCGCTTATCTTGCCAAAACCCAACCGACTGTGAGGCCGTTGGCCGCGGTGGACCCTGCCGCCGCTGCGATGCCGGGGCGATCGCTCAACGTGCCGTCGCGCTTCGAGAGCGTATCCAGGCCAACCAGGCTGAGGGCCTTCCGCCATATGCCCCCCGTATCGCAACCACCCCGAGGGGGCGGATCGAAGTGGAGGGGGCACTGTGAGCGCTTGAAGGGCTGGCAGAGGGCAGGGGTGCCCGCCATTCTAGCGAACATTAGTTTACTGGCATTCAACGCCCCATCAGGATGGTCCGAGCCTCGGCCACGTCGCCCCGTTCACGCTCCCCGAGCAGCGCGGCAATCTCGGCATGCCAGGCCAGCCAGCGCAGGATGAAGTGCAGTATGAAGCGACTGGTCAGCCACTCGATGATGTCAGGCGCGCGCTTCCCGCTCCGCCTCAGCAGTTACGAACGCGAGGCACCGGGCGCGGGCTTGTCTTTCGTCAATGGTGTCGAAGGCTCGCGTGAGAGCGAGTGTTTCCGCTGTCCGACCGTTCAGCTCTTCCGCATCAAACAGAGCCACTACAGGCTGATCCAGGGCGCGAGCGATGCGCTCTAGACTTTCGCGTACATCAGCAAGGTCACGAGGTTGTTGGGGCATGACGGCACAACGTCTTTAATATGCAAAATGACAAAGTATTTTAGTTTATCTTCTACACGCCAGTATTCTCCATTCGGCGCAGTAGCTCTGTACCACACCGGATCAATAACCCTATCTCCGCCAGCGCCTGGATGGACGCCGCTTCGAGGGCAGCAGTGGGGCGACCTAGGTCTGGATGCGCCCGCAACGAGGGCGCACGCAGGTTCTCGATCGCCGAGAGCAACGTGTCCTGCTGAGCACGCAAACCATCGAGCAGCAGCCGGACCCGCGTACCGTCATGGAACGCGCTTGCAGCGTTGGCTGTCAGCACCTTCTCGACGGCGTCGGAGCGGATGTTCGTCATCGGCGGTTTGAACCGGCCTTTGAGAGGAATGACAGTCGCGCTCATGTGATCCTCTCGTATCTCGGTGGAGTCACGCCACGGCTTGCGAGGCTTGGCGCACCTGCCGGGTCGCAACATCGACCTGCTCGCTCGCCCGGGCGATGTCCTCCATGCTGCTGGCGATCGTCGTCACGCCGTGCGCGGCCGTCTGCATGCTGCCCGACATCTCTCGCGTGACCGCAGACTGTTCCTCGACCGCAGCGGCGATGGCGCCCGACACCTCATCAAGCGATCGGATCGTCGCCTGGATCGAGCCGATGGCGTCCACGGCCTCGCGCGTAGCCGTCTGCGTCGCCTGGATCTGTCCGCGGATCTGATCGGTCGCCTTGGCGGTCTGCTCGGCCAGCGCCTTCACCTCGGAGGCGACAACGGCAAAACCCTTGCCCGCGGCGCCAGCTCGCGCTGCTTCAATGGTGGCGTTGAGGGCCAGCAGGTTGGTCTGCGAGGCGATGCCCTGGATCATCGTCACCACCTCGCCAATCTGCGCCGCCTGGGTGCTCAAGCCCGCAACGATGCTGCCCGTGCGCTGCGCCTGCTCAACCGCCTGTCCGGCCATCCGTGCAGCATGGCTTACCTGCTGGCTGATCTCGCCGACTGAGGCTGAGAGCTCTTCGGCGCCCGAGGCGACGGACTGGATGTCGTTCGAGACCTGCCCCACCGTACCGGCGGCCTCAGCCGTTTGCCGGGTGACATTCTCGACGGCTTGCCCGATCGCATCGAGGTCGGTGCCGATCGCGTGCTGCGCTTCGATCCGGCGCTGCCGCTCGTGCACTTGGGCGCTGATGTCGGTCGCGAACTTCACCACCTTGAACGGGACGCCGTCCCGGTCGCTGATCGGGTTGTAGGTTGCCTGGATCCACACTTCTCGACCGCCCTTGGCGATCCGGCGGAACTCGCCAGCTGCGAACTCGCCCCGTCCGAGTTGACCCCAGAAACTGCGATAGGCTTCTCCGGTTCGTTCGTTCGCATCAACGAACAGGCTGTGATGCTGACCGCGGATCTCGTCGAGCCGGTAACCGACTGCGTTGAGGAAGTTGGCGTTGGCGGTCAGGATGGTGCCGTCGAGGGTGAACTCGATGACCGCCTGCGAGCGGTTGAGGGCGGCAAGCTGGCCTTCCTGGTCAATCGCGCGCTGCACCAGCGCCGTGATGTCGGAGGCGAATTTGACGATCTTGCTGACCCGACCGGCGCGGTCGAGGACTGGACTGTAGGTTGCCTGGATCCACACCTCGTGACCGTCCTTGGCGACACGCTTGAACTCACGGGTCTGCGGCTCACCGCGGCGTAGTGCATCCCAGAACGCGCGATAGGCCGGTGCGTCGCACTCCAACGACGTGACGAGGGTTCGGTGGTTCTGACCCTTCAGTTCGGCCAGCGTGTAGCCGACGAGACCGAGGAAGTTGGCGTTGGCATCGAGGATCGTGCCATCGGGGGCGAACGCGATGCGGGCGCGTGAGCGGTCGATGCTGTCGAACAACGCGCGTAAGGGGGTGTCGAACAAGCGCACCGGCGGGCTCCATGCGGATAGATTGGACCTGTTCCGCCTGTCATGCCGGATTATAATCAATAATTCCCTAATCTATAGCTCAATCACGGAATCGCTATCATCATAAAATTCTGCGAGAAACCAATCAATTGATCATAACAAGCTTGGAGACTGCATTCGATGGCTTCAGTTGCGCATCGCCCAAATTGGAGGCCCTTGCGAGACTATCTAGGATGATTGGTAAGCCGGCCACCGCTGGGTGGAGTGGAGGAGGAAGCGCCCTACAGCCCGACTTCAACCCCATCGAGATGGCGTTCTCAAAGCTGAAGGCGCTGCTGAGTAAAGCTTCCGAACGCACCATTAAGGGACTGAGGTCGGTCATCGGACGCCCCATCGACACCATCACCCCAGACGAGTGCGCCAACTTCTTCAAAGCCGCAGGATACGAACCAGATTAAACCGAAAACGCTCTGGGGCCTCTCAGTGCCCGCCTTTCAAAGCGGCAACTTCTCGCCAGCTATCGATCCATCGACATGAAGCGTTCCATAAACCGCATCCCGTCCCATAGCTCGACCCCATGGCCATATCCGTGTCGCCGTCCATGCGGTCGAGGACCGCGATAATGTGGTCGGCGGCATCAAGGGCGGTTTGTAGAGCCTCACCGAGGCGGGTGCGGATCTCAGCCTCCGCCATCGGCTCCGGTTCGACGGGAGCGGCCACTTTGGGCCGCAGGGTGAACGTGAGCACATTGCTCATGATCAAACCTCCCCACCGGTGTTGGACGGTTGATTGCCCTCCGCCACGACGGCTGAGGCTTCACCCTCGCGACACAGGCGGTCCGCATCGTCTCGAATTGCGGTCAGGTAATCAGCAGGGGCCGCGCCTGTTAGCAAATGTTAGCGTCAGCAAGACCGACACCGACGCGATGTTATGTTGGATAAACGACCGTTTTCCCGACTTGTACGGCTGCGTGCAGCAATGCCCGAGAAAGGTGGGAAGCAGTCCTTGCTGGCGCGGCCGAAAGAAGACCTCGCTTTGCGGGGATAAACGGCGGAGCATGGATCGTCGACCGCGCCCTTCGTTCTTACTGCTGCGCCTCACGGGCCTTGCGGGCCATCTCGTTGAGGGTCGTCACCGCTTCGTCGAAGCGGTGTTCCGCCTCGGCTTGACGCTGGAAGCCGACCCGTTGCACCAGGATTTCACGCGGGGTCGGATGCTGCTGGAAGAGCGACATGACCTCGTCGATGAAGTCGGCCAGTGGCAGGTATCCCTGGCGTGTCGCCTGTCCCGGGGTGAGGTCGGTCTGCACTGCCGGCGGCACCAGCTCGATGACCTCGACCTTGCCCTTGAGCGCCTCGCGCAGCGCGACCGTGTAGCTGTGCAAGGCGGCCTTGGTCGCCGAGTAGGTCGGGGCAGACACGAGAGGCACGAAGGCTAGTCCGGAGGTGACGTTCACCAGGGCAGCATCGGGCTGCCGGCCGAGATGCTCGATCAGGGCGTCGGTCAGCCGGATGGGGCCGAGTAGGTTGGTGATGACCGTTGCCTCCGCGGCGGAGAGGTCGCGAGGCTGGTCCAGCGCCTCGGAGCGCATGATCCCGGCGTTGTTGATGACCACGTTGAGGGCCGGGTGCTCGGCCGTCACGCGTCGTGCGAAGTCGGCCACGCCCTCAGCGCTGTCGGCATCGAACGCCATGGCATGCATGTTCGGACGTCCGGCAATCGTCCGCTGCAGCGCCTCCGTCCGCCTGCCGGCGATGATGACGATGTTGCCAAGGTCGTGGAAGCGTTGGGCGAGGGCTTGGCCGATGCCGGAGCCGCCGCCGGTGATGAGGATGGTGTTTCCTGACGTCTTCATGTGGGCGACCTTCGTTGTTGTCGCTCATAGGGTTATGGCTCATGCTCTCCGTACCGAAGTAGGCACCGAAAAGATTTATACGCACTAAATGGAGAGTGTCGCATGCGTCGGGCAGAAGCCGATCCACGGATCGAGGCGCGTCGGAAGGAACCGGTCCCAACCGAGACCGATCCGGCCATCGAGGCGTTGGTCCAGGACATCATCGGCAAGGTGGCCGACAAGTGGACCATGTTGATCCTCGAAGCCCTGCACGAGCGCGGCACGCTGCGTTTCACCCAACTCGGCAAAGCGGTCGGCCGCATTAGCCAAAAGATGCTGACCCAGACAGTTCGCCAGATGGAACAGGACGGGTTGGTGCGTCGGACGGTGCACCCGGTGATCCCGCCCCATGTGGACTACGCGCTGACACCGCTCGGCGAGAGCCTCGGTACCGCATTCTGTGGTGTTTGGATCTGGGCTGAGACGCACCATGCCGAGATCAAGCGGGCACGCGAGGCTTTCGCGTCGCGAGAGTGCCGACGACCCATCCAGGCGTGACTCCATCTCACCCAGAAGCTGAATGCAGCCCCCGAATTTGAATTAGGGAGTTTGCAAGCGGACCTTCCGAAGGTCTGTGAAGGGTCGATAGTGATCTGAATGACGTGTCAGGTATCCAACTGTTTTCCCGACAATTTCAGACGGTTTCGGTAACGTCTCCGAACCAGTCTGGCCTTTTCTCGTGCTGGTAGGTTCGGTAAATGCCCCGATGCTTCTCGTGACCGACCGCCAAAGGATCGAACTCGCAGTTCCCGCCTATCTCCTCTATGCGCTCACGGGGGCGCCGAACGTGTTCGTTCCAGCTGATCCGGACCTCGTCGCGAGAGCCGAGGCAGATGTCGCCGAACTGCGCAGGAACCTGCGGACTGCCTGTCTGGAGCCGTTTGCCGATCTGACGCCCTCCAAAAGGCAGGCACTCATACGTCCCCTCGAACGCCTCAAGCGGTTGATGACGGCCGACTGGCACGAACGCCCGGCACTGAGCCTCATGCTGATGCTCTGGTGCTTCCTCAAGGATCTCACCAACCGCGAGGTTCTGATCCTGTGGGAGGACTCGGCGATGGATCGGGCAACGCGAAAGCTGAGGCCGATGTGCGAGCATGGCTCCGAGAAGCAGGACGACGGCGTTGCAGCCCATGAGCACGCAGGCGGGCTGCTCACGCGCTTCCAGGCGGAGGAACTGTACCGCTGATCTCCGGCCTACACTCGCAGCTGCAACCGCTTCCGACCCTTCGCAGACCCTCGGAAGGTCCGCTTTGTGGCAGCGTGATAGACGGCGACCTAAGACTGGGTTGGGTGGATTTGAGACAGTCCGCTTTCGTGCACGAGGTTGGACTAGCAGATGTTGCTGGATGGCGGGATCAGCTCAGCAAATGACCTGCTGCGCCATCGTATTTAAAGCATGCGCCTACGTTGCCGGTCACCCGTCCTCACTCAATCTGGACCTGAAAGGCCATAGGCTTCACAAACCGGCATCGGTATGAAGTCGGCCTTCCTTCGCTGGGAGGAGGCCCTCAGAGGGAAACGCTGGCTTGCCTGGACGTGATTTAGCAGCCCTCTCGCGGGAGGAGCTGGAGGCCGAGGTGCGGCGACTGCGGGAGAGGGTCCGCAGCGGCAGCATGGATGCCGCCCGCCAGAACGCGGTGTTCGAAAGCGCTCTCGATTTCGCGATCGTCGTCACGGATCGCGATGGTACCATCACCGGCTGGAACAGCGGCTCCGAGCACGTCATGGGCTGGACCGCCGATGAGATGCGCAGCCAGGATGCCGGACGCTTCTTCACGCCTGAGGACCGGGCCAACGGTCGGGTCGCCTATGAGATGGCCACGTCTCTCAAAGAAGGCCGCGCCCAGGACGAACGCTGGCACCTAAAGAAGGGTGAGGAACGGTTCTGGGCCTCGGGCGAGATGATGCCACTGCGCGACGAGAACGAGACGCACATTGGCTTCGTCAAGATCATCCGCGACCGCACAGCCGAGCACCTGACCGGGGTGGCGTTGCGGGACGGCGAGGTGCGGCGCAAGGCGCTGTTGGACCTCAGTGACCAACTCGCCGAGCACGATGACGATACCGCCAGCTTGAGCGACGTGGCCAGCCGCATCCTCGGGCAGGTCCTCGGCGTGCAACTCGTCGGCTACGGGCTGGTAGACCCGGACGCCGAAACCATCACCGTCGAACGGGACTGGACCAGCGGTGGGGCCGTCTCCATCGCTGGGACGCTCCAGTTCCGGTCCTTCGGCAGCTACATCGACGATCTGAAGCGCGGGGAGATGGTCGTCATCGACGACGCCCGCAACGACCCGCGCACGGCGGCTCAGGCCGCGGCGCTGGAAGCCGTCAACGTGCGGGCGTTGGTCAACACCCCGGTGTTCGAACACGGACGCTTCGTAGCTTTGCTGTTCGTGTGCAGCGCCACCCCACGAACGTGGACCGAGGACGAACTGGAGTTCATCCGCGAGGTCGCCGCCCGGACCCGTACCGCCACCGCACGGCGGATGGCGGAGAGTGGCCTGCGCACCAGCGAAACCCAGCTTCGACTGGTCACCGATGCACTGCCGTTCCTGGTCTCGTTCGTGGACCGCACGTTGACCTACCGGTTCGCCAACGCGGCTTACCGGGACTGGTTTGGCAAGACGCCGGAGGAGGTCGTGGGGCGAACCATCCCCGAGATTGCCGGGGCGGATGGCTATGCAGTGCGTCGCGCGCAGATCGAGCGAGCCCTGGCGGGCGAGTCCGTGCAGATGGACCTGGATTGGCCCCGACAGGATGGGAGGCGGCGGATCGCCGATATCCGCTATCTGCCCCGGTATGACGCCAGCGGTGCAGTCGATGGGTTCTACGTGTTCGTCCAGGACGTGACCGCCCTACGCGAGGCCTCGACCGTTCTGGCTCAGCGCGCCGACACGCTTGCGCAGGAGGTCGCCGAGCGGGATGAGGTCTGGCGCCTCGCTACAGACCTGTTGTCCGTACTGCGCATCGACGGTCGCATGGTTACCTGCAACCCAGCCTGGACGACGGCTCTGGGATGGTCCGAGGCCGAACTAGTTGGTCGCTTGGTTTTCGACCTGATCCACCCTGACGACCAGGAACCCTCTACCGTCGGACTAGCTGGGCTGGCGCGGGGAGAGACGGTCACCGGGTTTGAGAACCGCTACCAGCACAAGGATGGCAGCTATCGCTGGCTCTCCTGGAACGCCGTGCCAACCGGTGATCGGATCTTTTCCACGACGCGTGATGTGACGGCGGCAAAGGAGCAAGCGCTTGCCTTGGAAGCTACCGCCGAGGCCCTGCGCCAGTCGCAAAAGATGGAGGCGGTGGGCCAGCTCACCGGTGGTGTGGCGCACGACTTCAACAACCTGCTTACCATTATCCGCTCGTCCGTGGACTTCCTACGCCGTCCGGACCTGCCGGAAGAACGGCGCAAGCGGTACATGGATGCCGTGTCGGATACGGTGGAACGCGCCGCCAAGCTGACCGGCCAGCTCCTGGCCTTCGCACGCCGTCAGGCGCTGACGCCGGAGGTACTCAACGTCGGCGATCGGCTGCGGGCAGTAGCCGACATGCTCGACACGGTGACAGGCGCCCGGGTCAGAGTTATCACCCAACTGGCGGATCACGCTTGTTTCATCAAGGCCGACCTGAGCCAGTTTGAGACCGCCTTGGTCAACATGGCGGTCAACGCCCGCGACGCGATGGATGGGGAAGGGACATTGACCCTACGGCTGGGTTGTGGCGCAGCCATGCCAGTGATCCGAAACCACGCGGGCGCTGATGGCCCCTTCGCCAAGATCGAACTCAGCGATACGGGCAGCGGCATCGCCGAGGCGGACATGGGGCGGATCTTCGAGCCATTCTTCACGACCAAGGAGGTCGGCAAGGGCACAGGCCTAGGCCTGTCCCAGGTGTTCGGCTTCGCCAAGCAGTCGGGCGGCGATGTCGAGGTGCAGAGTGTCATCGGCGTAGGCACCACGTTCACGCTGTACCTGCCGGAGGTTGCGGCGGAGGAAGAACTCGAGATACCTGACGAAGAAAGCGGCCCGGCCCCCGGTGGCACCGGGCAGAAGGTACTCGTGGTTGAGGACAACATCGAGGTCGGCACGTTCGCAACCCAGATCCTCGAAGATCTGGGCTATCGAACTGAGTGGGCGGCCAACGCCGAGAGCGCTCTCATTCGCCTTGGTACAGATGGCGACGGGTTCGAGGTGGTGTTCTCGGACGTCGTGATGCCTGGCATGGGCGGGATCGCCCTGGCCGAGGAGTTGCGCCGCCGCCTACCTCGACTGCCGGTGGTGCTGGCCTCCGGCTACAGCCATGTGCTGGCCGAAAACGGCGAGCATGGGTTCGAACTGCTGCACAAACCCTACTCGGCAGACCAGCTGTCTCGTGTTCTGCGACGCATTACGACTGGCAAGCGCCGCCATCGCTAGCACTCATCACGTAGGTTGTGATGCAGAGGTGCCGGACGGTCACCAAATGACCGCTTTCGGGATGCGCCGACGACGGTATGAAGGGCTGCCATGGGTCGGATGCGGCACGCCCGCTTCAGGGCGAAGGGTCAGGTTCCGCTCTCCACCCATGGCGGACCCTGCCCGCGCGTGAAGCCAATTCGCATAAGTGTCAGTATGGGGCTAGCCGTCACCTAAACGCCCGATTGCGTGACAGGACAGTGATCGAGCACCGCGTGCCAGGGTCGCCGCTCCGCAACCGGTCACCCATTCTAAGATCTGCAATCCCCTCGCCTCCGGCGATCGTGACGGGACCGTAAGGGCGGCGTCCGATGGCGGCGCGTCCGTTGAGCGTCACCCCATCCATGCGGACAGCGCAACGGGCCGGCTCCGGCCTGTCCGCTACGGCATACCCTTGCGGACGCTGGAGCTATCTCAAGTCTTACAGCCGCAAAGGCCAGCCCTTCACCACTTCGCCCAATGGAAACGACTGAATAGCATAGCCAAATCGGCCATTAAATTCTGCTAGCTTATCACCAGTCGTTCTTATGTTCTCACGTATTATCGTAACCGCTTCTGTCGATACGGGATACCTTTTCCCAGCGTTGCCACCTCGTTGAACTGACCAAGCTGGCCCCAATTCATAGGCATTCTGCTCTTCGTTGATAATAGCGCTCATTACCCCATGAACAACAACGTTTCTATCCTGATTTAAAACTTTGATATCGCGGTCAAACCCCTTTAAACAAGCCATATCCGTGTCGTTATGTATATTTTTAGCAGTGTCAAGCAGTAGCTGCCAACGTCCCCGCATATCCATACGGCCGGTTATTGCCTCGCCAACATTTGGTTTTACTTTCAAAAGGCCCCATATTGTTGCTTCTGAAAGAGTCTCAAGAAGCGACCATGATGAACAAAGCCGACCTATCTGTTCAAACAGCTCTGGCTCAGGGAGCGGCATCGATAAATTTCTCAATTTGTATCCTTTTCAAGTTACGCGAGTTATAGCTGCTACTCTACATTTGTCCCTTACCCGCCAACTTGGCGCTATAACTCTATTTTAGGTGAGTTATCCACAGGGGCAACCCAGGGGTGTGGACAAGCAACCAAAACGCGTTGACCGGCATTCGGATGAGAACAAAATGAGAACATATCACAGGGAGGCGATCGTGCCTGATCAGCAGTTCGAAAATCACAAGGGGCTCGGCTCGCCCCGGCCAGGGGATATGTTCGTCATCCCGCCGCGCTCGATCATGGCCGACGAGCTGCGCATGGCACGGCTGGAGCAATATCTGGAGGCGGAGTTCCCGGCGCTGGAGTTCGTGATGGCGGCCGACCCGAAGATGGCCCGCGATCAGCCGGCCGCCGGCGTCAGAGCCCGCGAGGACGGCGACGAGCCGCTATCCAAGCCCGAGCTGGAGGAGCTGATCGAGCGCGTCCTAGACGCAGTCGCCGTGTTCGCGGACTACGGCCAACGCCTTCACTGAGGCGCGACCTTAGTTCCTCCTAAGGGTATGAGTTTCGGAGTTGCGGAGGGGCACCCACCGCAGCTCGCACGACCGGTCGGCAACCGACCACCATTCGCACTCCTAAGGTTCTAAGTCTCAACGTCGCTACGTTCCGACGTGTAGAGACTTAGGCTCTTAGGCCGACTCTCGACGGCCGATCGGCGGCGTGGCAGTTTCCGCCCATGCCGATCCGGCCGGAACACCGCTTTTTCTATCCCATCCACTGGCGCCAGCTCTCGCACCAGATCCGGTTCGATCGAGCGGACGGCCGGTGCGAGCGCTGCCGCCGGCCGCACGGCGCGACGATCGTCCACCTTGGCGATGGGCGTTGGTACGATTCCGATGCGGGGGCATGGCGCGACGGGAACGGCCGGCGCCTACGAGGTGACACCCTGATCGGAGACGCGCGGCCGGGGATCACGCGCGTGTTCCTCGCGACGGCGCATCGAGAGCATGACACCAGCCGGAACGGAGACCGCGACCTCGCGGCGTGGTGCCAGCGCTGCCACATGCTCCACGACGCCCCGGAGCATGCGCGGAGGCGGCGCCTCACGTTCCTGCGCGGCAAAACCCTCGGCGACCTGTTCTCCGGCCCCTATCCCCTGTCCTAGCGCCGCCTGTCCCCAGCTCTGCCGGCGGCAGATCGGGCTTTGTAAGAGCCGGCCCCCTCTATCCCGGCGGACTCTTTCGACCGCGAGAGCGGTCGTCTGTTCTTTTTCTGAACCTGTGTATCCGAGGGGCGCAAATCCTTGCACCCTATAGGGCGCTGCGCGGTGGCCGGCTCGGCCGATCTCCGAGCACGGCGAAGCCAAGCGCTCCACTCGCGGCTGATCATGCGGATGAGGTTCGGGTCGCTCTTGCGGCCCTGATGCCGGCGTTCCTGCACCGTGATCAGGCCATCCCCCGCTGCGAGCCTGATGGCCGTTTGCGCCAGCCTGCGGCACACGCCGGCGCGGGCCGCGATTGCGTCGATGCAGAGGCCGCACACACCCTTGGCGGCGATCTCATCACCCACGATGCGGAGCGCCGCGAGCTGGCCCGTCGTGAACCGGGCGGCGAGCGCCGGCGGCATCGGCCCGGAGGCGGCCAGGAGACGCCGCCGATCACGGGAGGCAAGGCGATCGGGCGAGGCGACGGGCCGGCGAGGGGGGAAAAGGGTCGCCCGGCCGGCCGGGATGCCGACAGGCACGATGCGCTCGCGGATCATGCCGCGCTTGACCTCTATCAGCTCGGCCAAGGTCTGCGCCGCGGTGTCGTCCAGGGCGCCCGCACCGTGGCCCTGCCATATCAGCTTGGAGAGATCGTCCGCCCGCGCCAGCGTCCGCGCCGCGTCGATCGCGGCCATCATCGTCTCGTGAAACATCGATCCCGCACCTTCGAAGGCGCGCGGCAGGGCTCGCGCCCTCGTGATGAAGGTGCGGGCATTCAGGCATAGCGGGACCGTTGGCGGACTTGGCGATCCACCTTGACTCCGGGGGGAGCCTCATGAGATTGTCGGGACTGCATATCTTGCCCCGCCGATCTCCGATCGGTCGAAGCCCCTGCGGTTGGCGCCGTGGGGGCTTTGCTTTGTCTAGGTCACCGTCGCGGCTAGCTTCCTTTAATCGGTGGCCGACTCGCTTCCGCGCTTCGGCCGTAAGACGCATTTGTCCTGAATTCGCACCGGGCGTCAAACCCATCGTGCGCAAGATGGGCTCGCCTTAAGCGTCCTCGGTCTCCGGCTCCGACTTCACGCCCTCAGCATCAAGCCCAATTTCGACAAGCCGCCTAATGGCTTGTGAGAAAGTTGGGATCGGCCTTTGATGCGCGCGCCATTCGGCCACGCGAGCCAGCATCGACCGCGGCGCGACGATGTGGACACGCTCTGTTTCGCTTTTGGCATCCAGCTTGGGTGGCATTGATTCGGACGCATGCTCACTGACTCGCGGTTTCATAACACCTCCCGTGGTCGGAGGGCCATGATGTGACCAACGCCCATCTTGCGCAAGACCGCCTAACGGATTAGTTTGTCCGCGATGGGTCGCGCGCCGGGACTCCATGACGTTGGACCTTATAAGGGTCTGAGTCTCTGAGTCTGCGCGTGCCGCAACGTAGAAGGTGCGAAGGTGAAAACGATCGCTCTCATCAGCCAGAAAGGCGGGGCCGGCAAAAGCACGCTGGCCCGCCAGTTCTCGGTTCTCGCCGGCGAAGAAGGTCCGAGCTGGATTATCGATCGCGACCCGCAGCAAACGTCGGCGCGCTGGCACGAGCGGCGTCAGGACGGCGACACGCCACCCGAACAGCCCGGCCTTATCGATCTCGGCGGAACGACGCTGACGGCCGCCGTGGCGGCACTCAAGGCGCAACCGGGCACGCTGTTCATCGACACGCGGCCGGCCGTGACGGAGCCCGAGGCCGAAGCGGCACGCCTTGCGGATCTGGCGCTTGTGCCGGTTCGGCCGAGCCTGGACGATCTGGAGGCGATCGGCGCGACGCTGGACATGCTGCGCCGAGTAAAGACACGCACGATCATCATCATCAACGCCGCTAAGAACGAGCGCCGGGCGATCGAGGCGCGGGCGGCTTTGTCGGTCCACACCGCGGCTGTGTGCCCGCATCACCTCGCGGATCGCGCCGTCTACCTCGACGCGACGGTGGCAGGGCTCGGCGTGGGCGAGCTGCGCGGCGCGGCGGCCGTAGCGGCGGACGCCGAGCTGCGGCGCGTATGGACCTGGATCATGAAGGAGGCCGCGGAATGAACAAGCCGAAGCGTAGCGCAACGTCTCTGCAGGCCGCCCTGGCGCGGTCCGTCGCCGCGAGCGCCCCGGCCGAGCCGGAAACGCCGGCGCAGGCGCCATCGGCTCCAGCCGCCCCCGCCCCGAAGCTGTTCCCGGAATATGAGACGCTGTCCCTGCCGGTGACGTTCTTCGTCACGGAGGCGGATCGGAAGCGCATCCACCACCTGAAAACGGAAACCGGCCTGTCGATCAACAAGCTGACGCACATGGCGTGGAACCTGTTGCTGGAGGAGCGCGGCTTAGACGGCCTGAATTGGGCCGAGGCGAACCGGCCGAGCGGACGGCAACGCCGGCGCACGTAGCGACTACGGAGATTCGACACTTAGGAGAGTCGGAGGTTTGAACCTTAGGAGGGCGCGGCGTATTCTCCGGCCAAGGTTCGCGACTCATCGCGGCCATTCAGACCTCGCCGGCACTCTCAGAGCCGCGGGGGAGGCGAACGGAGCTGCCCCAACTCAGCCCCCGGAGCCGGCGGGGCGCGGCCTAGTCAGCCGCGCCCTGTTCCCGTCTCAGGCGGCGATCCGCAGAGCGGTTGCCACCATGTCATCGGGCACCGCGTAGAGCTGTTCAATTCCGCCGAACGTGCCGTCCGCCGGCTCGGCTGCAAGCTTCGGCAGATCCCGCCCATCGGCCTCGATGTCGGGATCGTCCTCGATGTCCTCGATCGAGCTGCCCCACTCGCACATGTGCTCGAAGAACGCTTCGTCGCCGGCGAAGGCGAACGCCACGCTACCGCCGGGCAGGGGGGTGACGCCCTGGATGTTGTCGATGATGTGCCGGAGGAGGTGCGCAGCTTCGATCAGCACGGGCAGGTGATGCCCAATGCTGGCAATGTCTGTCCCAACCACAGATACCGCCCCTGTCTTAGCCGCCTCTCAGACGGCTGAATGACGGGCTCACAAGATCCAGCCATGCAGTCAACCAACAGGCTGTAGTCAGCAGCCTGCCGGCGGAGCGTGACCATTGGTCTGACGCTCTGTCGCCCGGTTCCGAACCTATTCCCCCGGCCGCGAAATTTCGCAGGCGGGGTTTTGGTAACAGTTTGTTGACGCGCGTAAAGAGTCGGATCTGACGTTGCCGCGAAAAATTTGAGGGCGTGAATCACTTGTCACAGGTTGCGTCCGCCCTGCAATTACGGCGACGCGGAACTTCTAACCTTAGGAGTGCCTAAGGCTAGAAGTCACGAAGTCTAGTGCTCTAGACGCTTTCGAGCAGGCGGCGCAGGCGCGCGCCGTGCGCCTGGACGATCGACAATTGCAGCTCGATCAAGCCGCGATCGTCCAGCGTGAGGGCGACGCGGCGGCCGTCCGCGCCGACGTAGACCAGCGTCGGCACCGGCTCCGCCACGATCCACGGGCGCAGCAACGGCCGCTCCCGGAGATAGTCGAGCCGGTCACGGTCCGGGTCGGCCGCCGCTGGCAGATCCGGCGAGAGGGCAGGGGGCATGTCGTGTTGGTCCGACGAAAGCGGGGGAGGGGAAAGTACCGCCCGGCGTGACCGCCGGGCGGGTCGATCATGGCAAGTGCGGAAGCACTCCGCCGGCGTATTTTCCGACAAAGACGAGCCCGGCAATCACGAGGCCGCCAACCTCTCAGCTCAATGGGCCGGCGCGCAACGTGCCGCCGAAGTTGCAGACATGCTTGAAGGTGGCGGCGGTGACGTTATTCCAATCGGCGCACTGACCGGCCGGAATGTCCGTCGTCGTCGGATCGGCGGTGCGGACGAACGCGCCGGTGAGCACGCCCGACGTGCCCTTGCCCTTCACCGTCTGAGCGATGTTCGCATCGGACCCCGCGGCAGTAATCGTTGGGCTCCCGCCCGCACCCGCGCCCGCGATTTGCGAGAAAAGCGGGAAATTGTAGCCGGCGGAGAGGGTGGACTGGACGTAGACGCTGCCTGAGCCTGCGCCCTTCACGAACAGGTTGGCGCTGGTGTCGCCGTAGACGTCGATCGTCGCGTTACCGCCGGTGACGGCCGGGGTGACGCGGACCGTGTTCACGGCCGAGGCAACGTTGCCGAGGGTCAGCGAACCGCCGCCGGGTCCGGCGATCTGCGCGTTGGCAGGTAGCGTTATGTTACCGGCTGACGAGACGCTAAAGGGCGTAGCACCAGCAACGGTGTAAACTAGCGCCCCATCGGAGACGCCGAACTTTCGCACATCTCCGTCCCAGGTGACCTTACCGTTTGCTGGCATGCGGAAGGCCGAGGCTAACCGGGTACTGTCCACCGCCGACATATCAATGCCAACTGCGAGCCCGGCCGAGGTGCGATCCAGACTGTTGGGGGTGAAGCACACCCCGCACGACCACCCGCTGTACTCTCCTGCACTACTACGCGCTTGCGCACTTATCTGTATGCCTCGGCTGTAAAGATTGTACCCATTAGCGCCGAGCCCTTTGATTGGAGACGTTGCTCCATCTCGGCGGTTCTTGAATACAGTATCTAGCCCGACAAGCGGTTGGTCGTTGGCGTCATGCTGCGAGATAACGGCAGGCTCAAACCCGATTAGCGTAGAAGTGGCGCTTGGTGCCGTCGTGAGGTCGCCAGACCATGCCTCGCGGGCTCCCCCAAAGACAAGCCGAGTGCCAGTGCCGATGTTGTAGGCGTTAATCTGATCACCAACGATGAGATCGGTGCCCGCGCCGGCCCCTTTCACGTTGGCAGTGTAGCCGTAGAGGATCGAGCCGGTGGCGGCGCTGGTGTAGGCCGTGCGGAAGGCGCCCGTCGTGGAGACCGCACCCGAGAATGCTGGGTTTGCCAATGGCGCTAGTAGGCTTTCGGCGGCCTGCGCACGTGCAACTTCGGTGGCGATGTTAGTCGCATTCGTGACGATAGCCTTCGCATTGACGCCCTCGGCCGCCTGCGCACGAGCGATCTCGGCCGTGATGTTGGTTGCGTTGGTGGCAATCGCCGTCGCGCTGGCGCTCTCGGCCGCCTTGGCCCGCGTCACCTCGGCCAGCAGCGCCGTGACGTTGGCGCCGATCGCGTTCGAGTTCGCGGCAAGCCCGGTGTCGACGTAGCTCTTGGACGGAACGTCCTGCGCCGGGCGCACCTGCGCGAACGCCGGCCCAGCCGCCGGCAGGAGGATCGCGAGGGCGAGCGCGCGGGGAATTAGATAGCGGATCATCGGATGCCCTACGTCAGGGGGTTGGCGCGAAGGTGAGGAGGTCGACCATTTTCCCACCGTCGTTGACCCAAAGGGACCACCGATCGGCCGCGGTATTTTTGGCGACACGGAACGTGCCGTTGGCGATGTCATCGACAACGGGGTCACGGTTCAGAATGAGCGGGGCTTGCGGTAGGAGCGCCGCCAGTGCGTCCGTTAGGCCCGGCACATCGCCAATTGCAGCGACCTGAATAATCCAGGGAGTCCCGGGCCAAACGCCGCCGGCTTTCGGACCGTACATGCGCCGCCCCCGGCCGGTTGCCGTCCGATCCTCAATCCAAAAGTCGTCGTCTCGGCCATCGGACGGCACCGGGGGAACAAGGCCCGTGATGATCGTAGCTCCCGGCCTACCCTCGCGACCGGTTAAGGCGACTGGCGAGATGACCGGTTGCACACGCGCTGAGAAGGAAACAGCTACGCCAAGAAACCGGCTCAGGAATGAGCGAAACGCCGAAGGATCATAGTATTGAACCCGCACCGGCATGAACAATCGCCGCTCTGGTCCGATTACTTCCAGTATGTCGGCGGTATATTCGCCGCGGGGGAACGTGCGCGCGAAGTCTCTTGAGACGCGCAGTATGAGCGTGTTACTGGCGCCGACCTTTAACGAAAGGCCGCCGCCGGCGTTCGTCGTCAATGTGACAACGGGAACGAGGAGGGCTGAGGTCGAAAGCGCCGCCGTCGTGATTGGCATCTCAAAGGAGCGGCCATCGAGGGGGAGCGCAGAGCCGTCGTCCGCAGAGTTAAAAACAAGCTCTGCGTACCAGTCCTCTTGAGACGTGAAGGCGAATGAGGGCGGTTCGGCCATGGAGCGAGGGTCCGATGCGAGGCGGCCGAACGCACGCGGCGGGCCGCCGGGAAGCGGCCCGCCGCGTGCGCGTCGGTGGAGGGTTGGTTCGGTTGAGAGTGGCCGCCTGGAGCAGCCTGGAGCTTAGGCCGAGATAACGGCCTCGCTCAGAACGGCAGTCAGCCGGGCGATCTCCGCCCGCGCTTCGGTAAGGCCGGCGAGAAGCAGGGCGCGTTCGCCGGCGAGGATGGCGAGTTGCTTTTGCGCCCCATCCCTCTGGCGCTCGATTTCTTCGATCCGCCCGTTCATCTCGGCCAGACTGATGGTTCGGGCAGGCTGAGGCTGGTCGCTCACGCCGCGTCCCACTTGGCGAGATTGTCCGTCATGATCGATATGACCATGACGCCGGCAGTCCGATGCACCGCCATGATGGAACAGAACGTGGTATCGGCCCAAATGACGACGGCTACGTCACCCGCTGCCATATCACCGGGGAGACCAGCACGACCCACGAGCTTAACCCGCTCGCCGGGAGCGAATGGCGCCTTCGCCGCGCGCTCGGCGTAGTCGTCCACGAGATAGGCCACGATCTCATCCGGCGTAGTAAGCTGATGTTCGGTCACGACGGTTTTGCTCAGTGTGATCGGTGCGGCCATAACGTTCTCTTTCATTTAGCGCTCAAGCGCGCGGTGTGTTTGCGGCCATCGAGAGGCTATTGATCGTGACTTTCGAATTTCCGTCCTGGCCGAGGTAGCCAAAACGGAATTGTGCATAGTGATTTCCGGGGCTCAGAAAGAGCACGGCCACGCCTGCAAAGTCGGACTCCGCAGTGCCGCCCTGTGTGGTCAGAAACGCACCTGTTCCGCCGAAATATATGTTTGTGACGAAGGCGCCATCAATCAGCAATTGCAAGCCACTGACTGTTGTATTCGTTCCGAGCGTCAAGTGCCCCCGAACGGCAATGATTGTTGGGAAGATCCCATTTTCAACTGGAACGCTGGCAACCATATTTGGATCGACACGGTTGTTTAGCGTCCCAGCCCCAGCAATTAGCACGTAATTAGAGACATCGTAGCGCGCCGGTTGGTTGGCAACCCCCGGAGGTGCATTGGCGCCAGTAAGCTGTAAGTATGGAACCCGCAACGTTTGCCCGTCAAACTGAAACGTTGGAACGCTTGCTCCGTTTTGTGTGATGTAGAACTTGTCCGCATCAATAACGAAGCGACTCGTGCCATTGTCCAGCAAGTCGAGATAGTACCCGGCGCCGTAAGTTTGCCCGCCGCGCTGCGCCGCCAAGAGCGCCTGTATCCGAGCGCTCACGCCGGCAGGGCCAGACACTGCCTGCATTGAGAAGCGCCCCACAGCCGTACCGGCGTCTGTGCGGGCGTAAAGGTCGTTGGCATACGAAACCAAGGCCCCGTCCGTATTCGCCAACGACTGCGTTGTTGAGAGAAAGTAAGAACGGTCACTGTCGGTTTGAGCGATCAGGGCATCCGTTCTACCGGATTGAGCACCATCCGCACTTGCTCTCGTGTTTTGCTCCGATACGATAGCTGATGTATTCGCTCCGACCGAAGCCGATAGGCTGGTAATCCTGTCACTCAGCGCACCTTCGGCATTTGTCCGCACCGTAACTTGATCGAGGAAATAGGCTCGATCCGAGTTCGTTTGGACGATAAGCGCATCGGTGCGTCGGGCCTGCGCCGTGTCTCCGTCGATCCGTGCCGTCCTCTCCGTAATGACGCCGGCTTCGGTTGCGCCGATGCGTACGACGGCAGCGCTGATGTCCGTTGCGAGAGCCGTATCGCCCGTGAGCCGCGATTGGCTTTCGCTATAGATCGCCGCCGTGTTGGCATCGCCGACCGCCGCCGCCGCCAAAACGCGAGCAAGCAAGTCCGTCGCCGTTGCTTTGGCCGTTGCCTCAACCTCTAGGATATGTGCAATCCTAGCCTGCACATCAGCCGTCAAGCCCGCATAGTCGATCTTGGGGAGATTGACGATACCAACTTGATTGCCGTCGATCACTGGCGCGATCGTCGTGAACGTTGCGGTGGCATAGGCGCCGTGGAGCCCGGTGCGGCCGTAGGCGCGAACGCGGACGGTCACCGGGAGATCGGATTGCCGCATCGGTGCCCGGCCGCTAGAGGCCGGACCAAGTGGCGAGAGCACTTCCCAGGTAGCTCCCCCATCATAGGACAGGTCGGCCTCATAGCTGCGCGCTCCCCGCGTAATCGAGGTGCCCCACGTCACTTCGATACCGGTCTCGATCTGGACGCACCGGGCATGGACGATGGCGATTTCGGGAACTAACGGCTCCTCCAGGCCGCTACCGTTGACAGGAAGCGGGCCTAGCACCGCCTCATCCAGGAGCTGCCAGACTCGCGGATCGTCGTTGACCATTTCGAGCTGGACGTGGTCGGGATCGCTCGGGATCGCCGAACGGACCACGTACGTCTCTTGCAGCTCCACCAGCTCGCCGATCACGAGCGTGGTCGGATCCTGCGTTTCCCGCGCGAGAACGTCGGCAAGCGTCCGCCCGGTGTTTTGCGTCAACGTCGCCACGTCGGCAGCGTCGAGCTCGACAAGATCCGGGCCGGCCCCGCGCATCCGCAGAATGCCCCATTCCCGCCCGACCCGCGTGCGGATCGAGCCGTAGCCCCATTCGCTCGACAGGGTGGCGCGCACGTCGAGGCGCAGGATAAGCCCCCGGCTGGAGGCGACGCCGAACACCTGCGGCCCTTTCAGAAACCACAGATCCGACAGGACGTGATCGCCGGGATAGACCAGGCGGCCGTCCCACTCCGTCGTCATCTTGCGCTCGGAGCCCCGAAACACGCCGACCGCGGCAAGCCACGTTGCGTGCTTCATGGCGTGCGCGCCGTCGCGAATGCCGTCCACGCGGTAGCGCTTGGGCGTCCGCGAGCGCGGGCCATAGGAGTAACGGGCCTCATCCGGCCGCTTCGGGTCGCCGTCGCGATCAAACTCCACGATCACGTCGCCGCTGTCCGCGGTCAGGTTGAACGTCGCGGTCGAGCTGTCGAGGACGATTTGCCGGCGAGTGATGATGTGCCGGGGTTCGTTCCGGCTCTCATCCCGGACGAAGGAATGCACGGCGCCGACCTTGACCGGGTCGGCCCGCATTGGATGCAGCACCGTGCCTGACGCTTCCCAGAATGACGAGACCTCCGGCAAGGCGCCGTCGAAGGTGTCGAGGGCGCTCAACTCCTCAGCGTAGTGCAACGCCTTGTCGGCATCGAACCCGTTGGGCTGATCGAGGCCGTATTCCGCCCGCACGAGGTCGGCATAGGCCCAAACCGATTTCGACGTGGTGGTTTCCACCCACTCCGAGCCGCTCCAGACCGGAATGATCCGGCTGGCCTCCACCATGATATCGCTAAACGTCGTGACCATGATGCCGGCGCCGGCCCGCACCCGCATGGCGATTTCCGTCGTGTTCGGACGGATGCGGACATCGTTCTTGAACCCGGACATCGAGTCCCACGACGCCCGGTTCTCTTGAACGAACCCGACCGGCGCCGGGTAGAGGTTTTGCGCCCGCACACGGTAGGCGCCCTTTTCCGGCAGCGGGAAATAGGCCGTCCGCCGCAGTGCCGTCGTCGTGAGGACGTTGGTTTCCTCCGAGCGCCAGAGTTGGAACGGAGCACCGATCAGGTCGCCGGTATCCGGGTCGATCCGCTGCCCCTGGAACACGACGCCGGCCGAGGCCGTCGTCTGCCGCCCCGCGGAGGAGGTGCGATAGATCTGCGGGTAGGTCCAATTCATCTGGGCGGCATCCGCCACGACGCCGGGCGGCGTCAGGCGAAACCACGGGGTCCAATCGGGATTGCCGCCCGGCCGGGGCATTTCCTGCCCGGCCACTTCGGACGATGAGATGACATCGCCCGGCGCAATGGTGGACGGCGTCCCATAGATGAATTCGATTGCCGTCCCAAGCGGTCCGCCTGCAACGGCATTGTATGGCGCCACAATCCCGGCGCCCTCTTGCCAGAATAAACTGTCGCCAACGCGGACGGTGTGGATCTGAAACTTGCCGAGACCAAGCGTCATACGCTTGACCAACACGTTCACGTCACCGTCATACCCGAAATAATCTTGCTGACTGAGCGGCGGGGCGCTCCAGCAACGGCCGTACAACAGCGGCTTGCGTGATCCAGCCTTCGGCACGTTGCCGCCGCCGGCGACGGAGTAGAGGCTGCGCTGCTTCGCCTTGGACGCGCTGGACGACTGCGCCGCGGCGCCAAGCGCCAGGCCGCCGATCACCATGCCGGCCTGGAGTACGAAGGCCGGCGTCGTGCCGAACACGAGCGACGGGAACAGCGCCGGCGCAGCGTAGGGCGCCAGCGCGATCAGCGCGATCGAGGCGAGCCCGAGGGCGATCGAGCCGATCCCCTTGCCGCCGCCGCCACCGCGCCCTCCGCCGCCCCGCGGCAGATAAGTGACCAGCACCACGTCGCGGCGGCCGACGAGCGTGCGGCTCCAATCCTTGCGCATCCGCACGGTGGCATCGGTCGGCGCACAGGCCGGGTCATCCTCCGCGAGGCGGTGGACGGACACGATGAACGGCCGGCCGGACGCGTGCGCCGCCAGCTCGGCCGAGCGCATCACCGTGGCGAGCCGGCGCCGGCGGCCGTCGAGGCGCACGGCCTCGCCGCGCGTCGCGCCGAGCACGTTCACGAAGCGGATCGTCGTCATGCGCGCAGCATCCCTCGGCCGCGCGAGCGCGGACCTTCTAAGGTCAGGAGTGTCGAAGGTTCGGAGTGCCTAGGTCTCAACCGGCACGAAGTAGGCGAGGCGCCAGCCGCGCGCCGCGGCCAGCTCAAGAGGCGCATCGGCCACGACGCCGTGCGGCCGATCGGTATGCCAGATGCGGCCACCTCCCTCGGCGAGGTAGACGCCGCAATGCGTCTCCCGTCCCGCCACGCGGCCCATCAGGACCAAGGCGCCATCCACGGGCCGCGACACCCGTTGCCAGCGGGAGCGGGCCGGATGGGACGCCAGGGCCGCCGCACGGGCGCGCGGGTCGTCCACGAGGCGCCGTTCCGCGCCCGGCAGCTCGCGGCCGTACAAGGCCGCCTGGAGCAGGCTGGCGAGCCACCAGCAATGACGCTCGGCCCGATCGTAAGGCGTCCCGCGCAGGCCGGCGAGGAAGGCGGGGCGATCCGCCGGCGTCATGCGAACAAGCCGGGATAGTTCTCCCGATCGAAGAACGCATCAGGGCCGGTCGGGACGTTCTGTGTCCGCCCGTCGAGGTAGGACAGGGCGCCCTCCGCCGAGTCGGCCGTGAGATCGACAGTGTCGAGCCGCAAGCCCTCGATCACCTCATCCGGTCCAGTCACCGCCTCCAGTTCGCCGGGCAGGAAGCAATAGACCCGGAACGTGATCAGGATCGGCTCATTGTAGCCCATCGCCGCCTTGAGGGCGTCCTGCAGAAGATCGCTCGCGTTGTCGATCTGGAGCTTGCCATCTGTCGGCCCGTCACGATCGGCGCCCGGCCGGGTGAACCCGAAATCGCACGGCGTGTGCGCGACGGGCTCGGCCCCCTCCTCCAGGGGCAGGTAGACCTTGCCGTCCGGGTCGCCGGTCGGATCGTCCACACCGGCCACGACCATGATCGGCGTGTCCATGGACGCGTGGTCGATCTGTGCCGCGATCAGGACGATGCCGTCCTCGTCGCCCGACGCGTAACGGCTTCACACAGGTATCGGTCGGCCATCACACGTTGATCGGCCTCGATCTGGCGCCCGAACGCCTGCGCCCGTTGTGGCTGATCCACGACGCGCACGAAGCCCGGATCGGCGACATGGTATTTCCGGTCCACCAAGCCGCCGTTGCGGTCGAGGCCGAGCAATTTCCCGGCTGCAATTCCTCGATTTTCCAAGGCGTGTGGGCGGAGCTGAAACGCCGGCACGACGTGGTGATCCACGCCGCCGCCGGCATCGCCCTCCCGACGAAGGCCGAGCGTGACGCCTTGAAGGCGATCGACCTTCGGTGCCTCGCGATCGAGCATCGCGACTTCCACCGGCCATCCGAGCGGCGGTGGCAACACGAGCTGGACGGGATCGAGGCCGGCCGCGGCACCGTCCGCCGGTTCATGCCGCCGGACAAGGTCGCCGACCAGCTCGCCGCGCGCTTCTACCGCTACCTGCCGGCACTCCAGGCCGAGGCCGAATTCTAGGCCCGCCTGCCCGTCCCCTCAGATCCCGAGCAAGCCGCCGATCGGCGGCGAGGAGCCGCCATGCTCTTGGACCACTCCGCACAAGCCGACGACGCTTTCCAGCTCACGCCCGCAATGCGGGATCTCCTCCAGCTCGCCACCGGGCTCGATCATCGCCGCGCGCCCTACCGCAACCGCATCGCGTTCAACGTGAAGAACGAAGGCATCATCACCGCCGGCGAGTGTGAGGGCTTCGGGCTCATCATTCAGGATCACGCCGAGCATTACGGCCGGATGCGCGTGTATCGGGTGACCAGGTCCGGCTTTGCCGCGCTCGGCCGCCACACGGTCAAGGCGACCATTCTGGCGCCGGCGATCAAGGCGGCCGAGGCGGCATTGTCGGCAGCGAACCTGCCCCTCCCCTTCGCCGACGCGGTGGCCTGACATGGGCCGCGCCAAGCAAGAGGCCGCCGCCGGCATCGCGTTCACGATCGAACGCGCCACCCTCGGCGAAGCGATCGGCGCCGTAACCAAGGCGGTGTCGAGCAAGAACACCATCCCGATCCTGACGAACGTCCTGCTAAAGGCGGAGGGCGACCACCTTTTCGTGGCTGGCACGAACCTCGATCAGCAACTGACGATCACCGTGCCGGCCGACATCGAGCAAGGCGGCACGTTCACGGTCAACGCCGCCGCCCTCCACGAGCTGGCGCGTCGGGTCGCGCCCGATGCCCCGGTGAAATTCAAGGTCGAGGAGGGAAAGCACGCGGCCGTGGTTACCTCCGGCCGCTCGCGGTTCAGCCTTCCGACGCTTCCGGTCGAGGACTTCCCCGAGCTTTACAGCGTCCGGGCAAAGGATGGCGCCGCGCTCCACACGATCGAGATTGTCGGTTCGATACTCGCCGATTTGATCGATCGCGTGGACTTCGCGATCTCCTCTGAGGAGACGCGATGGTATCTCAATGGCGTCTACGCGCACACTGTCGATCGCGGCGGCGAGACTGTTCTACGCTTCGTCGCTACGGACGGTCACCGCCTCGCGCGGGTGGACACGACCCACGCCACCCGCCTCGAATTCTCGGAACGCGGCGTCATCATTCCGACGAAGGCGATCCAGCTCATTGCCAGCTTGGCGCGTGACGCCGGCGACGGAAAGGTGACGCTGGAGATCAGCCCGACGCTGATCAGCATCGCGGCGCCCGGCGCCTCGATCATTTCCAAGCTGATCGACCATACGTTCCCGGACTACGTTCGCGTGATCCCGACTGTCTTCGCCCGCGAGGTGAACACGGCAACGATCGCGCTGGCGCAGGCCGCCCGCCGCGTGGCCGCCCTGAGCCTGGAGCGGGGCCGCCGGGTCAAGCTGGATTTCCAGGCGGCGCACGTCGCCATCACCCTGGACAACGGCGAGGGCGGCACCGCGGCCGACGAGGTCGATATTGAGCTGACGGGCGAACCGCTCGCGATCGGCTTCAATTCCAACTACCTCGCCGAGATCCTGTCGCACGCCGGCGGCGACACTGTCCGCATCCAGCTCGGCGCCGACCAGGGACAGCCGGCCGTGATCTCCGACAAGAGCGGCGATGGCCTCTATGTCCTGATGCCAATGCGGATCTGATCGTGCGCGCCCGGCCATCCCATCCCGGCCGCGCCGACCTGTCCCGCCTCGCCGGCCGCCTCGGCGGCGAGGTGCGGGCCTGTCTCGATACGTCGCGCGGTTTCCCAACCCACCGCGCCGTCACTCCGGCCGTCGCCGCCGAGCTGCGCCGCCGTCTGTCCGATCCCAACCCGGCCGCCCGCGCGCTCGCCCTCGATGGCGCGCGCCGGCTCATCCTCGGCCGAGCCCCCTCCCCTCCGCGGTGGTCGATCGACCCCGCCCCGCAAGGTTTCGCACCATGAAGCTCAAGACCGAACGCCTCGATCTCGAATGGAGGCCGTCGCCGGCCACCCGGCCATGGCATCGGTTCCGCAACGGCTTCCTCGCCTGCTACGTCCTCGCCGCTGTCGTGTTCGGCGGGATCACCACCATAGCCCGGCCGGACGCGCCGGCATCGACCGTGGCACTGATCGCCACGTTCTGGCCCTACAGCTTCGGCCGCGCCATCGTAATGGCCGTGATCGAGGCCGAGCCGGACCAGGCGCAATGAGCAACGCTCAGGCCGCAGCCGCGGCCGTCCGCCATCTGATGCCGCAGCTCACGCGCGACGCGCTCCAGCTCGCGGCGGAGCTTCTGACGACGCTCCAGAGCGCGAAAGACATCCTCGCGCCAATCGCCGAGACGCACGAGGCCGCCGGCCTCGCCTTCCAACTCATCGCCGACGCCTGCGCCTCAGCAGAACCACCGCCGGCGACCGCACCCCGATCATGCACCTGTGGGGGCTATCCATTCTGTACATGTCGGGGCTGAACGAAGCGGCGATGCCAGTCCGGCGAGAGTGAGATGTGACTTTTGACCGAGCCGGCAATCGCTGGCCCGGTCAAATGCATCTAGGAAAAATGATACCCGCTCAATAACCATTAGTTCTCGGTGCCGTCGTCCGCCTCATCTGCTTGCCTTGCTTTCCCTGCTAGGTCCATAAGCTCATTTCTAACAATGAATGCATCCCGTTCGGTCGGTAAGTCGACCCCGTATCGTCTTATCAATTTGTCGGTAAATGCTCTGAAGGATGCATTTTCCGGCGTTTCCTTTTGCGATTGCCGATCTGCGTAATTTCTCCTAGATCGATCAGCGCTGACGGCCTTTTGCAAGCTGTCGATCATGCTCATAATGGAGGTCATTCCGTTTTCAATGCGCGTAAAATGATCCGCCTGATCAAATTGCTTCGCGTCGTCCGGCGGCTTTTGCTTGTACTCGATGAGCGAAAGCTGATGCTCCAAATCTGACCAGCATCGTTCGAAGGAACGTGCTAATCTTGCGTCGGACAGGGTGGCCCCTGACGCATCATTTATTGATTTTACCACCTCAAGAAGTTCCGCTTTCTCAAGAGTGGAGCACTGAAAGGAATTTAATGGCGTCGTTGATATGTCAAGCCTATCAATATTACATAATATGGGCACTACGCGTCCACTCATAAATCTCATCATCGCGCCCGCTTCGAACATGATCCAGGGCGCCCTTTTATTATCAGCCGTTATTATCGATAGGCCAAACTCGTATCCGTCTAGGGCATCCCACATACTTTGGGCGTTTCTCTCGCCTTTAGCTATATCCTGGGAAGATAGGAATACTTCAGTACCCTGGATCACATCTGGCAGCCATCCGGCAAGTGCCTTCGCAATATTGTTACTTGTTGCGCCCGACCAGCTTATAAATACTTTCATATCTTCTAGCCCTCATTTCCCGTGAGGCTTAATCAGACCACCGGGCAAGCGTTTGCTTAGCCCTAACTGGATCCGCTGTGATGCGATAGACTGAGGGTCCTCATGATTGAGGCCGAGCTGCTGGGATGGGCATTGAGCCTGTTCGCGTGCGTCCCTGGCGAGGATTATCAGGCCCGTATCTGGGAATGCGGCGACACACCGGAGGTCGAGCTGCAAGTCTACGTCAATGCGGCGACACCGGCCACCGCACTCGCTTAGGCGCTGGAGCGGGTCAAGCGCAGCGACTTCTACAACGACCGTTAGGCAATCTCTGTCGGGATTGGTTTCAACCGTTATCGCGACATTAGATTTCCAGGCACGCAATCCCGACACGAAACGCCGGCTTGGTGACTAACTTCGAAGCAGACGATTTGAGTGCCTGGAAAACGGTCGGATAACGCCTTCCGGGGCGCTAGCCAGGCGACGAGCAGGAGGTACCCAAATATGCAATAGGCGAGCCGGCCTCCATGAGATAAAGATCATAAGAAGCGGCCGCACAAGCAACGTGACCAATCTACATATATTCAAGCTATTCAACGATTCGTAATTTCTTGTCAGAGACCTTTACCAATGTCGGACAGGATACGATGACTCGAATATCGTCATAGTCCATGTCGCTACCAGCGTTCGGCGGTCGATCTTCCCAGCCGTAATACATGTACTTGTTATCGCTACAACTCGCGGTCGCTGTGGCGGGATTGTGGGTCGTATGGCTATTCGGCAAGATGCCCCCGTCCGACTTACTCTTGCATTGGCTCAGGGTGTCGCAGACAATCGTCTCCAAAATTGGATTTGAGACCATGTTAATCGGAGACAGAGTGGTTCCGTTGTACACGCGATAACCCTTCATACTCACCGACTGTACGCGTGTTCCCGTATCAATGGTCATATCGGTATAATACTCGTAAGTTTCTTGATTCGTATCGTTCCATGCGGATTTGTTGCTGCGAGCATTTCGAACGTTATGCAGCATATAGCTTGGCGCTTCGTTGGCGCCACAGGTGGGCAACGTGGCCTTAGAGTAATCTGTCGAAGGCGTGCCATTGTCGGCAATGGCGACTATGCCTCGGCGACCCTTGTCGGCCTGGGCTTGTCGCTTTGGATCGGACGAGTAGCAGTACATGTAGATACGGTTGTAGTCAGCAGCCTCAGGCGACAGCTGGCTAAACGTTGGCGGGCTGGTCTGGTAGACAGGGGCAACTCGATTGACGGTCGTAGCAGTCCCGACTGTAATCTGCCTTGGCATGCCGGGTAGAAGGTGCAGGAGGCTCGTCTTCACCGTCGTCGAGATTGTCACCCGGTAGTTCGCGCCATCAACCCACGTACCATTAACTTGGAAGCCGTTGGTCGTTTTGACCGAACCCAGTTGCGAGGTGAGCTGAGCACTGGCCAGGCGCAAGCCCTCGGTGGCAGCGGCGACGGTGTCAGCGTTGGCAACCAACAGGGCGGTCGCATCGGCCACGCTGGCTTCGACAGCGCGGATACGCACAGCATTGCCATAGTCAATCGCGAGGCCGCTCGCACCGACGAGGAGGGGCAGGGTGAGCCCAAAAATCACTATGACATTGCCGCTTTCGGACCTGACAAAGGAAGCCAATCGACGCTGCCTACCCCGCTGCATGGGCACCTCCCAACGTAGCCGCCGCTTAAAACCAGACAAACCGTGCAGCATACGAGGCATACATATACAACCAGCCTTAATAATAAGTTATATTCATCTAACACCGAAATTTACATTCAGACGTTCTATTGCTAATAAATAATTTATATTATTTTCTAAAAAGTAATTTTTGCTTAATAGGGTTAAGACGCCTCGTCACAACACGCTTCTTATCCGGCAATCGCTTGACGCATTCATCAGTCTCTGCGCGTCTTTAAGACTATTTTGATTTTCTTCAGTCATTCAAAGTGCCATGCGATCCCTCTTTCATCCACCAAAGGTGAAGGTTGTCCCTCTTGCAAAGGCGGTCGGTGAGCCGTGCTTCGAAGTACCTAGTATGCTAAGTCGCCGAGATGGCTTCTGGGTTGATTGCCGGGGCGGTGTCGCAATCATTTTCGGTCTAAGTGCAACTTTACTGCTTGGCCTCGTCGGCGGCGGCGTCGACTATGCCCGCCTCTCGTACCGCCGCACCCAACTTCAGAGTGCTATCGATGCGGGAACCCTTGCTGGCGGTAATACCCTCAAGCTCGCATCGTCGACCGTTGAGTCAGTCAAAGGCGTGACCGAACAGACGGTTCGAGACAGCGCCCATTTGTTACCGGATCGCCCATTCACGCTCACCGTCACTGTAGCTAGCGATAAGACAAGTGTGTTCGCTCGGGCTGAGGAAACGGTGAGGCTGGCTTTCGGCGCCTTCGTAGGCATTCGTACGACGGTGGTGGCGGTACAAGCGCGAGCCAACGTCGTTGGCAAAATGCGCCTGTGCATGCTCACCCTCGACCAGAGCGCACCCGGCGCCTTCAACCTGCAGAAGAGGGCCGAGGTCACCGCAGATGGGTGCTCGCTTTATTCAAATTCATCCAACGTCAAAGGCATGGTTGGCGGCGACAGCGCCATGGCAAAAGCTCAGACCATCTGCTCGGCGGGCGGCTACAGTGGAGCGCGAGCTAACTTCGCACCCCCACCGCAAACGGGCTGTCCGACGCTGGGTGATCCGCTCAAGGATCGCTCTCTACCCGTACCGGGCAGTTGCATGCCGATCCCGGCTTCGGCCAACAGCAAGGGTGATACCAGTCAGAACCTTGTCGACCAGAGCATTACCCTTGATCCCGGCACTTACTGCGGCGGCTTGCACATCACGAAGAAGGCGAACGTCACTCTTCGATCTGGCATCTACGTTATGAAGGATGGGCCGCTCGTGGTGGATCAGAAGGGCTCACTGACAGGTACGGATGTCGGCCTGTTTTTTGCCGGAGATCAGGCTGGTTTGCTGTTCGACAAAAAGTCTACAATCAGCTTAGCGGCTCCAACCACGGGTATCATGGCCGGCCTGTTGATGGCCGAAGATCGAACTGTCAGCAGTCCTGTCGACCCGACGACCGCAATCATCAGCTTCGTAGGCGCTTTGCTCTCTCCTCTTTCCCCGGCCCCGTCGCCGACACCTCAGCCCCTAGGTGTGACGCGCCCTCTGCGTACCTACCGCATCATCAGTAACGACGCGCGGACCATGCTGGGGACGATCTACCTACCGGTTGGCCGGCTGGTGATCGACGCGGACAAGCCTGTGGCTGATCAGTCCGCCTACACCGTAATCGTCGCCGCACAAGTCAACCTCTATGAGGGACCGAACCTGTACCTCAACGCAAACTACGACGCTACCAGCGTGCCGGTGCCTAAAGGCGTTGGTCCGATTTCAGGCAAGCTCCTACTCACCCAGTGATAATTCCAGAAACGAAATATAATGTTTGGTTAATAAGCGAAATTTGATGTCCACCTTCGGACGTCGCCCGCGCTTCGGCCTATTCCCCGAGTTGAAGTCGCTGAACAGTCGATGAATGGCCGCTTGCTGGAAGCGCCTGTGGCGAACCAAGCGACGGGGTTCGGTCGAGAACCACCGACTGCCTATGTGCGGAAAACGTTCGGACTGCCGACACGTCGTTCAGGTTGCTATCGACCCTACTTGGACGTTGGTGTAGGCACCGTCCAACGTCCGATCCTGCCGGGAAGCAGACGGCATAGGGACCGCAACCGGATCACGCATGTGTCACGTGTAAGACAGTGTGTGGACGTGTTACCGATCCGATATGGCTGTGCGCGAAACCATCACCATCTCCGTGCCCCCGGAACTGCGGGTGTTCCTGCAAGGGTGCGTTGCCACCGGCCGCTACAGCAGCATCAGCGAGGTCGTGCGGGCCGCCCTACGGGAGTTTGAAAGGGCCGAGATGGGGAAGGCCCCGATCACCCAGCAAGCGATGGTGCAGCAGTCTCCTCCCCCTCATGACCGCGCCTGATCCGATGTCGGGTAGCTGCGACTTCCTTGCCGGGGCGGGCGAGATGGCGACGCTGATGCGCGCCTACGACTGGACCACGACGCCGCTCGGCAAGCCCGAGGGTTGGCCCTCCGGCCTGCGCACGGCGGTGCGCCTGCTACTCAACAGCCATCACCCCATGCACATCTTCTGGGGGCTGGAGGCGACGTTCTTCTACAACGACCCCTTTGTCCCCTCGGCGGGACCGGAGCGCCATCCCTCCGCGCTCGGCCGTCCGGCATCCGAAAGCTGGGGTGAAATCTGGCCGGTGATTGGCTTCGAGGTCGCCAAGGTCCGCAACGGCGGCGGGCATACCTGGTACGAGGACCAGCACGTCCCGATCTTGCGCGAGGGCCGGGTCGAGGATGCCTACTGGACCTATGGGCTCAGCCCAATCGATGACGATACCGCGCCCAACGGCATCGGCGGGGTCATCTCCATCTTGACCGAGACCACGAAGCGCAAGGCGCTGGAGGACAGCCTTCGCGCCAGCAACCGGCGCCAGCGAAGCCTGTTACAGCAGATACCGGGCTTCGTCGCCGTGCTCGAAGGGCCGGACCTCGTCTATGCGTACGTCAATGACGCTTACGTGGCGACGGCCGGTGCGCGCGGCTACCTCGGCCGGACTGTGCGCGACGTATTCCCCGAACTCGAAGGGCAGGGTTTCTTCGAACTGCTGGACGAGGTGTACGCCACCGGTGTCCCGTTCTCGGCTCAGGACACGCCGATCCGGTTCGTGGATGAGGACGAGGACCGGTACATCGACTTCCTGTTCCAGCCGATCCGCGAACAGAATGGCCCGATCAATGGCATTCTTGTGGGTGGTCATGAGGTCACGGCGCGCGTGCGTGCCGAGGCCGCGTTACGCGCCGAGCGGGATCAGGCACGGCATCGGGAGGTGAGGGCGCACGCCGATGCCGAGCGCGTGCAACTTGCCCTTGGCGCGGGTGCCATCCTCGGGACGTGGCACTGGGACCTACCGACCGACCGGTTCACCGTTGACGAGGGCTTCGCCGGCAGCTTCGGCCTCGACCCAGCCCTCGGCACGACCGGCATACCGCTCGCTCAGATCGTCGCGACCGTCCACCCCGACGACCAAGCGGGACTCGCCAAGGCGATCAACGACGCCATTCAGCGGGGCGGCGCCTACGCGCACCAGTATCGCGTGCGCCGGACGGACGGACGCTACTACTGGATCGAGGCCAACGGGCGCGTTGACCGCGCTGAGGACGGCACCCCATCGAGCTTCCCCGGCGTACTCATCGACGTGGAGGAGCGCCGCGCCATCCTGGAGGAGCGCGACCGGGCAGCGGCAGCGTTGCGCACTCTCAACGAGACCCTGGAACAGCGAGTCGCCGAGCGGACAACTGAACTGATGCGCGCCGAGGAGGCGCTTCGGCAATCCCAGAAGATGGAGGCGGTGGGCCAACTCACCGGGGGGCTGGCGCACGACTTCAACAACCTGCTCGCGGGCATCTCCGGGTCACTGGAACTGATGCAGAACCGGATGCAGCAGGGCCGCCTCAAGGACGTGGACAAGTACATGGTGGCCGCACAGGGAGCCTCGAAGCGCGCCGCGGCGCTGACCCACCGCCTCCTCGCCTTCTCCCGCCGCCAGACCCTCGACCCGAAGCCCACCGACGTGAACCGCCTGGTTGGCGGCATGCATGAGATGATCCAGCGCACGGTCGGCCCAGGCATCCCGGTCGAGGTGGTCGGGGCGTCGGACCTATGGCCCGCACTGGTGGACCCGTCGCAGCTTGAGAACGCCCTGCTCAACCTGTGCATCAACGCCCGCGACGCGATGCCGAACGGGGGACGCATCACGGTCGAGACCCACAACAAGTGGATCGACGAACGCGCCTCCAGCAAGCTCGACCTTCCGGAAGGTCAGTACCTGTCGATGTGCGTCACCGACACTGGTACCGGCATGCCGCCGGAAGTAATCGCGCGGGTGTTCGAGCCGTTCTTCACGACGAAGCCCACCGGAGAAGGCACGGGCCTGGGCCTGTCGATGATTTACGGCTTCGCCAAGCAGTCTGGTGGGCAGGTCCGGATCTACTCCGAGGTCGGTCAGGGTTCGACCATCTGCATCTACCTGCCCCGCCACCACGGCGAGGCAGCCGATGAATTCGACACGATCAAACTCGATGCGTTGCCCCGCTCGGAGCAGGAGGCAACGGTGCTGATCGTGGACGATGAGCCGACCGTGCGCATGCTCGTCAGCGATATCCTCGAAGACCTCGGCTACCTTGCCATCGAGGCTGGTGACAGCGCGGCGGGGCTGAAGATCCTGCAATCGGACGTGCCCATCGACCTCCTGGTGACGGATGTAGGCCTGCCAGGCGGAATGAACGGCCGGCAGATGGCAGACGCCGGACGGGTGAAGCGCCCGGACCTCAAGGTGCTGTTCATCACCGGTTACGCGGAGAATGCGGTGCTCGGCCACGGCCATCTCGCACCTGGCATGTCGGTGCTGACCAAACCGTTCGCGATGGACGCCATGGCTGCCCGCATCCGGTCGCTGATCGAAGCAGTCAAGGAAGCGAAGCGGTAGGGCTCATCACGTGAGGAGCGCCCGGGTGGCACGATCGTCCGTCCGTTTGAAACTCCATAACGGACACTCCTTTCGGCGTCCTGCAACTTCCGCTGTCCACCCATAACGGACCCCGCCTGCGCACGAAGCAAATTTGCGTAAGGGATGTTCTAGCCCCCTCCGGCGTCATTCAGTAGCAGACGAAGACTCCGCCTCAGCTTGCTTGTGCGCAATTTGTTGGGCTACTTCAAAGAGCAGCACGCGCATGACCGCCCTCATCATGTCCGTGCCGTGCTCTTCAATTAAGTTATTCAATTTTAAGCAGTCTTCAGCGATCGCATCAATTTTTTCATAGTCGGTCACGCGAACGCCTCACTTGCTAGACTGTATTACTATCCAGGATCGATTCGGGGCATGGCGTGTATCATAGGTTATCAAATACGTACACAATCACAAGTAGCAAAAAATAACATATGATAGAATGAGGTGGAAATGTCTGCTGCCACACCGTCATCGCTACTCGACCGCCTAGCCGCGTCGCTCGGCTGCTCCCCCGAGGTGTTCTTCGGGCAAAGCCCGAACGAGTTGACGGAAATGCTGGAGCTTCTCACGCTCTGGATGGCGACAAAGGATAAGCTACACCGGAGATGGATCCTCGAAGTCCTGCGCGAGGGAGTGAGCGGGACTGGTGCGTCGGATAAGGGCTTGGCGCGTGCGATGCGGCCGCCTGATCGTGCTCCATAAAACCTGATGTGCGTGCGCCATCCATTCGCCTAAGGCGTTTTACGGGAACTCCGCCTCAGACGCGGTCAGATTCTTCCTGCAAGTCAGCTTGCTGGCGGGCAATTTCTTGGCCGATCTCGAACAGCAGCACCCGCATGATCGTCTTCATCATGTCCGTACCGCTTTCCTGGATTAGGCCGTTAGCCTCGATCAAGCTCGTGCGATCACTTCGATTTGATCAGTCTCACCCACCCGCATACGCCCCCGCCCCGAAGTATTAATGTATTTTGAATACAAGGCTCTGATCTAAAATCATCATTTGATGAGATCGGGCACCTTTAGATTAACGCACAATAACATAGGTTAAGCGGACATAACGAATGACTGATCCAGGGCCGCTCCCCCTTATGAACCGCCTTGCCGAGTCGCTTGGCTGTTCGCCTGAGGCATTCTTCAATCAAGGTTCTCACGAACTGAGCGAGACCCTTGAGCTCCTGACGCTTTGGATGGCGACCGAGGATAGGCCGACCCGGATGCGGGCGCTGGTCGTTCTGCGCAGTGGCGCGAACCCGTCAAACTCCTTGGATACGACACAGGAGCCAGATTGAGCGTCGCGACGGCCCGTCTACGTGCGCCGGCCATTCACATAAGCGCCAGTATGGTGTGCACGGTCCAGGGATTGTGCACGCAAGCCAAGCTGCCGAGATTGCGCTTCATTATTCGTGCACGACCGCTATGCACAATCGGTATGTCGGCGACCGTAGGTTCCCCGGTCAAGCTGAACGCTGGTATAGGAGAGCACCGGTGCTGTGGAATTAAACGGGGCAGCCTTGGTTAGCCTCGGGAGGCCTGAGCATTGCGCTTGGGAACGGCCGCCTCATTCGACACGGCTTCGAGTTCCGCGAGGCTCAGCGCCTGTCTATCCGGTCCCATGATTGTCACGTCCGACAGCTTGCTCTCGATCAGGTCACGATGCTTGCGCACAGCCCATTCCGGCGTCGGGCAGTTGTAGGTGATGGTATTGTTCTTCGAAACGCCTCGAACGACGTAGGGGTGGCTCTGGTTCGTCACACTTCCACCCCGCTGCGGTGCAGGCTCCAACGACTGCGCCCGGCTCGTCGTAGCATGGCATTTATCGCGACGCATGCATCCGCTCCGGCCCAATGCACAAGCTCACGCTCAACCAGCAACGGAGGCCCTGGCACGGCGAGAGGCCAGCGAGAGCTGCGCGGAGATCGGTCGGAGCTACAACGTCTCGCACAGCACGATCTCGCGGCTGAAGGCGCCTCCTGAGCGAACCTAGCGGCTTGGCTGGTCGTTTATACGCGACAGCGCTCCCTGCGCTTGTCTATGGAGACCTCATGCGCGTACTTCTCGCCGGCGCTGCCTTGTTCATCCTCGCGGCGGCTGGCGCTTCGGCTCAGCCCTATGACGATCGGCGCCCTCCGCCCCCACCGGATGGAGACTTCGATAGGCCACCGCCGCCACCCCACCGCTACCGGCCGCCCCCGCCGGACTTCGATGACGACAGGCCCCCACCTCCGCCGCATCACCGTGGACCGCCTCCGCCCGACGATGACGACGATGATGGTCCGCCTCCGCCGCCCCGGTCGCGCGCCTATTGAAGCCCGCGAACAGGCTCACCATCCGGTAAGCCTGTTCGCTTTTTGTGCCGGCTGAGGGGCAGGCGTAGCAGCCTTCTTAGAGCCCTTCGGCTACCATCAGGCATCCTTTAGGTGCCTCCCAATGCTCACCCTCACCTCGATCATCACCCGCAGCGTCCTCGTTGTAGCGACCGTGGGAGGCCTTGCGGTGCTGGCGGATGGCGCGGTGCGGTCTCAGCTCGAACAGGCCGTGCGGGGCGATCCGACGTTCCTAGAGCGTGCCCCAGCGCCGGTACAGGTTGTCCGGGTGGATGAGCGCTTCGTCGGAAAGGGGGCTCGATCGTAGCCGGCTTGGCGCGACCGTGCGGATGGTCGGCGTGGCTGATGCGAAGTAGGGGCACAACCTAACGGCTTCTGGAGATTTTCGTAGTATCTACGCTGTTCCTGCCGGCTCGCTTGGTAGTTGCCCTCCGACTTGCTGATAGAACTTAGCAAGCTGATTAGCCAAAAGGCGGCCAAGCAGTTGGTCCATCACAGAAAGATCGAGTTGTCCATTTGCCCAAGCTGCATCCGCTGCATCGAGAGCTGCGAAATATGGCTTGCGATTGTCAACGATTTGATCGGGAATGGTTGGCGTGCCCGGCAATTGGCTTTTCGCTTTGATAGATAGCACAACGTATGAGGTTACTCTTGACGTGCGACCATTTCCGTCTGCAAACGGATGCACCCAATTAAGGCGCCACATTATATACGATGCTAAATGGAGAGGCGTAGACCTATCCCAATTCTCGTTTACGTACTCGCACATGTCCTCTATGTGTTCTGGAACAAGATGTGCGCCGGGCGGAGTATGTCTACTACCGCCTATCTCTACGCCGCCCGGCCTATAGTTACCAGCATACATGCTGATACCACTCAGGGCCTCGCGGTGGAGAGATAGTATCAAAGAAGGGCGGAGCTTAAACTCCCAACTGCGATCCTGAGCTGTCTGAACTACTCCAAGGCCCGCATCAATCTGACGAAGACCGTTGCGTGCCTCAGCGGCCGCCCGCTCTACTGGGTCAGTGATGAGTTCAGCGTCAAGCGCTCGACTGTCGCGCTTCTCAGGCTCCTCGACGCTCATCCTGCTCCTTAGCGAGCTTCTCGGCTTCTTGATCGACCATCTCGCGTGTGATGAGCCGGTTTTCGAAAGCCGTGTTGCCATAGGCAAAACTGCGGCGCTGCTCCTCCCGGTGTTCCGGGGTTGGCTGAGCGTGCCTCGCGGCCTCTAGAAGCTGATGCAGAGCGTCTGTCATGTCCAGTCCTCGATAGACCCATTCGCTCTCGGTCCGCTACCCCACAGGTCGGCGGAAGCGGGCAGGGACCGTACGCCTCCGTGCGTCACCACCGATACCCGAGATACCTCAACCTTACACAGATATCTCTGGTTACCCAGCCAGCGCGATCGGCAGCTCGCCGAACTGGGTCGTGTAGCGATGTTGCCGTCGATCCACTCGCGCAGGCGCGGCGCCGGGCCGCTCATGACAGCCGCCCGCGGGCGAGGTGCCAGCGGATTGAGAAGCGCAGCACGCCCCAGATCTCGACCTCGCCGTACTCATCGATGGCGAACGCCGGCATCTCCGGGTTGTCGAAGTCGAGGCGGGCCCGGTTGCCCGCTATCCGGTAGCGCTTGCATGAGAGCTGCCCGTCGACCACCGCGACGACGACAGAGCCATCCTCCGCCCGGAGGCTGCGGTCGATGCAGGCGAGGTCGCGATCATGGATGCCGGCGCCGCGCATGCTCTCGCCCCGGATCTGCATCAAGAAGGTGGCCGGCGGGTTCGGCACGAGCCAGCGCGGCAGTTCGAGCGCGCCTTCCATGAAGTCGTCAGCCGGCGACGGAAAGCCGGCGCACAGCGCTTGCCCGATGACCGGGACGCGGACGGCATCCGTGCTGCCGAGGATCAATTCGTCAACGGCGTAGGGGCTCACGCATCCGCCCCAGGTAGGCCGCCGCGGACGTAGCCACACGAGACGAAGCGATCTCGTCTCAGCGACCGGCGCTCCGCCTCCGCCAGGTCGGCAAGCGCATCCTCGATCGCCCGCACGAGCGCGCCCCATGGGTCGCCGCATGCGACCAGCCGGTAGGCCCATGCGATCGCCTCAGCCTCGATCGGCCGGATCTCCACAAGCGGTTCGTGCGGCTGGGGGTACATCGGCGCTCCGAGTTGTCCAAGAACATACAAGGAACAAATAGCAAGCAGGCCGACGGTTCAACTATGGCGACCACAGCCAGGCGCGAAGCGGTGAGATGGTGTGGACGGCGGGGTAGAAGGCCAATGCCGACACCGCTTTACCGCTTCCACTGCACAGACGGGCATGACCTCATCGCCGATCGGCTGGGCAAGCGGCTGCCGACCTGGGCGCTGATGCGCTCCCACGCCGAGCGCGTCGCCCTGGACGTGATGTTTGGCAGCACGCGACGCGATTGGTCGACTTGGACGGTTGAGGTCTACGACGGAACGGGCCGGCACGTGCTGTCAAAGCCGTTCACCGATGTGCTCGACAATCGACCGGCGAAACAAGGCTGAGGGGACGCACCATGGGCATGAAGACGACGTTCGTGGTGCAGACCTTCATCATCAAGCGGAAGCGCCTGGTGCCCGGCGACCGCGAGGTAGCGCCGACGGAGAATGGTGCGCTGAAGAAGGCCGAAGCCATGGCCGGTCGGATGCCCGGAACTGCCGCGCTCAAGATCGTCGCCGACGATGAGACCGGCGAGCTGGAAAGCGCGACGATCCTCGGGCAGTTCGGCGAGGTGCCGGACGATTTTGCAGGGCGGTTGAGGGCCCCCTATGGGTGGGGAGCCTCATTGCCCGGCTCCTCCTGGGCACCACATGGACGGGTCCGCGACACGGAGGAACGCCCATGCCCGACAAAAACGAGCCAGAGGCCGAAGGCACTCACACCACCGTCCGCACCGCTGAGGTGAAGGCTCCGACCCCGAAGATCGAGGGAAGCCACACGCAGGAGACCGTCGACCCGGCGGAACGCTTGCCGGAAGACCCCGAAGAGCAGAACGACCTGGCCTAGCACCCCGCACGGTTCGGCCCCGCCGCGATCTGCTCACGCGGCGGGGGAACCCCGGATCTCACCAGCTCGGCCGATACGCAACTTGGCTCGGATGCAGGATGGCAAGACAGCGTTAGGGACATGTCACCGCACCGGATGCCGTAGTGTGCCGGAACGGGCTGCTGAGCGGCCTCAGGCCGTCTCAGCGGCCTTCTTACCGCCCGCGCGCCTTAGGGGCTGCCTCGGAGGCCTTAGCGGCCTTCGGCTTACCCTTGGCGGTCTTCGGCGCCTCAGAGACTGTCTCGTCCACTGCCGAGGCCATGGGGGCCGCCTTGCGCCGCTGCTGGCCGAGACCAAGCGAACGCGCCAGCTCGGACCGTTGAGCGGAGTAGCTCGCCGCAGTCGACGGGTAGTCCGACGGCAGGCCGTAGCGCGCGCGGTAGGTCTCCATCGTCAGGCCGGCCTTGGTAACGTGCCGCTTCAGAGTCTTATACCCCTTTCCGTCGATGAAGGAGATCAGCGCGTCCGGCGTGATCGACTTGCGGACCTGTGCCGGCGTCGGCTTCTCCGGGCCAGCGGGCTCGGCAGGCACCCCGTTCGCAAGACCGGCAAAGGCCGCGTGAACCGAAGCGATCACGTTCGGCAGTTCGGACACCGGCACGTTGTTGTTCGACACGTAGGCCGCCACGAGGTCGGCGGCGAGTTCGATGAAATCGGTCGATTGAGTTTCGACTTGTTCGTCCAAGGTCGTCTCCTCCACAAGAGCAGGCCTACTGCTCTACGCGTTCCGCCGGATCGTCAAGTGATAGCTTGGCGGAAAATACTGAAGCCAATCTGGTGTCCTCATAAATCCGCGAGAACACCCCCAAGGCGCGTTCACGCAGGAACTTGACTACTCTATCTCTGTCTCTGTCTCGGTTCGACGGCATCACGCCGTGGAAGGCTTTGTCCATGAACAAGCCCATCCTCGGCACGACCCTGACACTCGGCCTCCTGCTCAGCGCGAACACAGCCGGCGTGGCAGCGCCGGGTGACGGTCTCGACCCCAACGCCTCGTCGACCGGCAACAGCAATCAGGCCGCCATGCACCGCAATGCCCGCGCCGGCAGCATGATGAGCCGTCGGACCGGTGGCATGCGGATGATGCGGCGTCATCACCGCCGGCATCACCGCTGAGCGGACGGGTGTATCGATCTGCCTAATCGAGCAAGGAGCCCCGGGCCGCTTGGGCGGCCGGGGCCGTTCACACAGTACCTATGCAACGGTATGCGCTCAGAAGCAGCTTCTTCGGACGTGCATGTAGGGACGGCATGCACGTCCGAACCTGTGTGGATCATGGGTTGATTTAAATCACGGATCGGTAGATCTCACGCGGGAGGGGTATTCATAGGACAACCTAAGTGACTGAAGAAAACCGG
>NZ_JAKSXU010000163.1:0-577 GCF_022829325.1 Methylobacterium sp. J-092
ATCGTGCAGGCTGTCGCCTGGTACCTGCGCTACTCGCTGAGCTACCGCGACACCGCGACATGGGGCAGCTATTCCCAGAACGCACTCTGGAGGTGGACGATAGCACCCTGAACCGCTGGGTTCTGGCCTACATTTCCCTCATGCAGAAGCAGCTGGGAGCTTTCCGCAAGCACATCAAGCCTCCGCCTGTGCCTTACCGGTACGGCTTGCGACAGGCCCCGTCAGCTGCGGGCCCATCCAATTCCCACGTCACGCCCAGCGCTGTCCCTTCGTTCAGTAGCCTGTCAAATATGAAAGTCCGCGCTGCCGTTGTTGAACATGTTGGCGACGCCGCCGCTGTTGTAGCCGGCATGGTTGTCGGCGGCGTCGCCCGCCAGGATCTGCCCGTTGAGGCGGACCGGATGGGCGTAGGGGTTGCGGTGGGTCGTCGCGCTGCCGCCGTACTCGGCTGTGTGGAAGTGATCCTCGATATCGTGCGCACCCGTAGCGAACGCTCCCTTGTGCTCGCTTTGCTGCGTTGGCCCTGCCGCAGTCTATGCCTCGGATGTTATGGTTGCTCCGATCCAAGTGCTGTCGC
>NZ_JAKSXU010000174.1:0-31226 GCF_022829325.1 Methylobacterium sp. J-092
GGCACCGGAGGTGTTCGTGCCAGCCTTCTCCGCTTGGCCGGCTGCGCTCGCCCGACCAGCTCCGCCGGCCAAGCTACTCGTGGCGGAGCGGCCCACCGTGCACTAACTTCACCCTTGGACCACCTCGCGGGGGCCGATCAACCCGCGTTTCGACGACGATGGCGGAACGTGCCCTGTGCCCGAGTTGCCTGATCCAAGGCAGTTACTGATTTGGCGTGCGCTCCTGTCGAAGAGGTAAGCGGATCTCGAAGGCATCGAAGGAGCAGTTTCGAAAACTCGATCCGCTCCACCACATGCCAGAACCACACATATCCGGTCCTACGACTTCGTCGAGCATCGTACGCACAGGGGTCGCAAGCACCGAACGCTGAACGTGGCGGCGGGCCCAAGGATCGCGCAGCGCGCCCACCCGCAGGCGCCTGCTCAACCGGATCACTCGCAAGCTCCAGGCGGTAGACGTGATCGACGTGCTCTCGGACTTGTTCGGTTTAGATTGGGCACCCCATCAAATCCGCCCGGGCAACGGGCTGGAATTGATCGACAAAGCGGTTCAGGACTGGATCGCAGCGGTCGGCTCGCGGGCAGCCTGCATCGAGTCGGGCGGTCCCTGGGAAAACGGCTATTGCGAAAGCTCCAACGCGAAGCTCCGCGACGAGTGCCTGAACGGCGAGGTGATCTTCGCCACAGCGTCGCGACCGACCTGCGCGAGCTCGGAAATACGGATCGGGAGATCGCCGATATCTTGGGCCAACGCACGGCCTACGCGACGCCGACGTACCACCGACATGAAACGGTCGAACGCACGCGTGATCGGCGATCTGCACGGGGAAGACCGTTCCGAAGAAAAGTCAAACCTGCCGCCGTAGGCGCTCGTCGTTGAAGCTAAGTCGTTGAAAATTCATTGGCTGGGGGACCTGGATTCGAACCAGGACCAGAGGAGTCAGAGTCCACCGTTCTACCGTTAAACTATCCCCCACCGAAGGGACGGGTACCGCTCGCGATCCGGGCACGGCTGGAAGCCGGCGACCGCTCGGAAGGGGTCCGTCGTTCGGGAGCGCTTCCGTTAAGGGGAAAGCGCGGATCGGTCAACAGGCTTTGCCCGCGCCGGCGCATTTCCGGGCCGGCCCGGCGCTTCCGGAACGCCCGGGCGCATCGGCCGGAGTCTGGTCCCCGCGGAGGCCGCGACGGACGCCGCCTGGCCGACCCTCGCCGCGGCGGCCCGAGGTTCGCGCCGTAAAACCCACAACCCTTTGGATTTGTAGGCCGGACCTCGCGTCCTGCGTTGCGTTCGCGTGCACGTTCGACAATATTCCAACGCTCGGGCAGGGGCCCGAGACTTCGGGCCGCAGAACCCGCGACGGTGCCTCAAGGCACCGCGACACAAAAAACGCCCGGATCGGGACACGGAGGAAACAGCCATGACACTGACGACGCGCGCGTTCGTCGGCGCCCTGCTCGGCGCGACGGCACTGGCCACGCTCGGCGCCCTGCCGTCCCAGGCCGCGGACCCGATCAAGATCGGCGTCACCGGCCCCTATACCGGCGGCTCCTCCGCCATGGGGGTGTCGATGCGCGACGGCGCACGGCTGGCGGCCGCCGAGATCAACAAGGCCGGCGGCGTGCTCGGGCGTCAGATCCAGCTCGTCGAGCGCGACGACGAGGCCAAGAACGAGGTCGGCGCCCAGGTGGCGCAGGAGCTCATCAGCAAGGAGAAGGTCGTCGCGACGCTGGGCTTCATCAACACCGGCGTGGCATTGGCCGCGCAGCGCTTCTACCAGGAAGCCGAGATCCCGGTGTTCAACAACGTCGCCACCGGCACCGTCATCACCAACCAGTTCAAGGCGCCGGACTACGACAGCAACTACGTCTTCCGGAACTCGGCCTACGACGTGCTGCAGGCCGGCATGATGGTCGACGAGGCCGTCGCGCAGGGCCACAAGAAGATCGCCATCCTCGCCGACTCGACCAATTACGGCCAGCTCGGCCGCGAGGACATCGAGAAGTACCTTGGCACCAAGGGCGTGAAGCCGGTGGTGGTCGAGAAGTTCAACATCAAGGACGTCGACATGACGGCCCAGCTGCTGAAGGCCCAGCAGGCCGGCGCCGACGTGATCCTGGCCTACGGCATCGGGCCGGAGCTGGCGCAGATCGCCAACGGCATGGCCAAGCTCGGCTGGAAGGTGCCGATGATCACCTCGTGGCCGGCCTCGATGCAGAGCTTCATCGACATCGCCGGCGCCAACGGCAACGGCGTGGTGATGCCGCAGACCTTCATCGAGGACAAGACGCTGCCGAAGCGCAAGGCCTTCCTGGAGGACTACTACAAGACCTACGGCGTGACCAAGATCCCGACCCCGGTCGCCGGCGCGCAGGGCTACGACTCGGTGTTCCTGATCGCCGCCGCGATCAAGCAGGCCGGCTCGACCGACGGGCCGAAGATCCGCGAGGCGCTCGAGAACCTCAAGGAGAAGGTCGAGGGCGTGGTGACGACCTACGACAAGCCCTTCACCGCCGCCGACCACAACGCGATCTCGCGCAACATGGTCGTGTTCGGGAAGGTGCAGGACGGCAAGATCGTCTACGCCAAGGACACGGACGCCAAGAACGCCGGCGTGGTGCGCGTCAAGGAAAAGACCTCCAACTGACGATTTTCGTCGATCGGGCGGGATGATCCACCGCCGCCGGAACGCTTATCGAGCGTCCGGCGGCGCGCGAGGTCCCGCAACCGCCCGCGTGCCGGGGCGGCACGGCCGGCCCGACGCCGTCCGGTCGCCCGTCGCGCGGCCCGATCCCGAGCGGGACGGGAGCCCGCGCCTCGACGGATCCAGTCGGGACCGGACGTCATGAACGACCAAACCCTCACGCACGGGCGCCGGTGACACGATGACCATCTTCCTGCAGCTCGTCGCGTCCGGCGTCGCGGTCGGCATGATCTACGCCGCCATCGCCTTCGGCTACCAGCTCACCTTCGCCACCTCGAAGACGCTGAACTTCGGGCAGGGCGAGGCGCTGGCGCTGGGCGCCCTGTTCGGCCTGACGCTGGCGCCGTTCACCGGCTACTGGCTGATGATCCCGCTGGTGCTGGTCTTCGGCTTCGCGCTGGGCGCCGTGGTCGAGCGCCTCGGCGTGCGCCCGGCTGTGAAGATCAAGTCCGAGTACGGGTGGATCATGGCCACCATCGCGCTCGGGATCATCTTTCGCAATCTCGCCGAGAACATCTGGGGCCGCGACGACCTGAAGTTCCCGTCGCCGCTGCCCGAGGAGGCGCTGCAGCTCGGCGGCATCCGCATGCTGCCGATGGAGCTGCTGATCATCGCCGGGGCGTTGCTGATGATGCTCGCGGTCGAGATCTTCAATCGCAAGTCGATCTGGGGCAAGGCGGTGATCGCCACCTCGAACGACATCGATGCCGCCGGCCTGATGGGCATCAACACCAAGCGCGTCATCACCCTGTCCTACTCGATCAGCGCGATGACGGCGGCGTTCGCCGGCGTGCTCGTCGCCCCGGTCACGCTGACGGGCGCCACGATGGGCGCGGTGCTGGCGCTGAAGGCCTTCGCGGTGGCGATCATCGGCGGCCTCGAATCCGGCCTCGGCGTCATCGTCGGCGGGCTGATCCTCGGCATCGCCGAGACGCTGACCGGCTTCTACATCTCCACCGGCTACAAGGACGTGCCGGGCCTGATCCTGCTCCTCGTCGTGCTGTCGATCCGCCCCGTGGGGCTGTTCGGCAAGGCCGTGATCAAGAAAGTCTGAGCCGATGGCGCACTCCACCTTCGCGCCGGCCGCCGCCCCGGCGCCCTCGGCCTCCGCCGGTCTCGGCCGGCATATCGGCGCGGCGGGCGCGGTGCTGCTCGTGGTGTTCCTCGCCGCCTTCCCGCACGTGGTCACCAGCAGCTACTACATCCACCTCCTCCTGGTGATCGCGATCTACGCGATCCTGATCCTCGGGCTCGACATCGTCGTCGGCTATACCGGCCAGGTCAGCCTCGGCCATGCCGGGCTGTTCGGCGTCGGCGCCTACGCGGCGGCCGTGCTGTTCCTGCACTTCAAGCTCGGGATCTGGTGGGGCCTGCTCGCCGGGATCGGCGTCACCTCCGCCTTCGGCCTGCTGCTCGCGGTGCCGGCGCTGCGGGTCACCGGCCCGTACCTCGCGATGGTGACGCTGGCCTTCGGCACCATCGTGCAGATCTTCATCAACGAGCTGACCCCGATCACCAACGGGCCGCTCGGCATCACCCTGCCGCCGGCCCGCGTCATCGACTTCGCGAGCTTCGGCATCAGCCCGCCCTGGGGCGCGGCCGGCCGCAAGCTCGAGTTCTACTACCTCGTCTGCGCCTGCCTCCTGCTGACGATCGTGGTGGTGAACCGCATCGTGCGCTCGCCGTTCGGGCGCGCCTTCGAGGCGCTGCGCGACTCGCCGATCGCCTGCGACTGCATGGGCGTCAGCGTCTACCGCTACAAGGTCTACGCCTTCGTGGTCTCAGCGGCGCTGGCGGGGCTCGCGGGCGCGCTGTTCGCCTGGTCGGAGCGCTACGTCGCCCCGAATTCCTACGGCTTCGAACTCACCGTGCTGTTCCTGCTCGCGGTGACGATGGGCGGCCGGAAGTCGCGGGCCGGCCCGCTGATCGGCTCGGCGATCATCGTGATGATGCCCAACATCCTGGCCGACATCGACCTCGTGCGGATCATGGCCGGCCTCATCGCCGCCGTGGCGCTCGTCGTCGGCATCCAGGCCTTCCTGCGCCGGCGCGAGAACCGCTTCGCGATCCTCGTGCCGGTGGTGCTCTGCATCCTGTTCCTGCCCGCGACGCTGGCGCTGCAATCGGTCACCGACTTCCGGCTCAGCGTGTTCGGCCTGCTGATTCTGTTCGTGGTCTACTACCTGCCCGATGGCATCGTCGGCTTCCTGCGCGAGAAGATCCCGGCGCTCCGCCCGGCCCACACGGCGGAGGGCAAGGCGCTCTCGGCCGACGGCGACGCGCTGATCGCGCAGCGCGGCAAGGCCGCCGGCACCGAGCCGCTGCTGCAGGTCGAGCAGGCGCTGATGCAGTTCGGCGGCCTGAAGGCGCTGGCCGGCGTCGACCTGTCGGTGAGGCCGGGCACGATCCACGGGCTCATCGGCCCGAACGGCTCGGGCAAGAGCACGATGATGAACGTGCTCACCGGCATCTACAAACCCACCGCCGGCGCGGTGACGCTGGCCGCCGCCGGCAGCGCGCCGAAGCGCCTCGACGGGCGCACGCCCTCTGAGATCGCGCTCGCCGGCGTCGCCCGCACCTTCCAGAACGTGCAGCTCTTCCGCGAGATGACGGCCCTGGAGAACGTGCTCGTCGGCCTGCACCACGCCTTCCACGGCACCATCGTCGACGCGATCCTCGGCACGCCGCGGCGCCGCCGCGAGGAGCGCGAGGCCCGCGCCCGGGCGATGGCGATCCTCGACTTCATGGGCCTGTCGAGCCTCGCCCAGGTGGAGGCCCGCAACCTGCCCTACGGCAAGCAGCGCCTCCTGGAGATCGGCCGCGCGCTGGCGCTCGACCCCGTGCTGCTGCTGCTGGACGAGCCGGCCGCCGGCCTGACCGCGCCCGACATCGCGGACCTGACCGCGATCATCCGCAAGATCCGCGACGCGGGCATCACCGTGATCCTGATCGAGCACCACATGGACGTGGTGATGGGGCTGTGCGACCGGGTCAGCGTGCTCGATTTCGGGCACAAGATCGCCGAGGGCGGGGCCCGCGAGGTGCAGGCCGACCCGAAGGTGATCGAGGCCTATCTCGGCGCCCCCGACGACATGGGCGGCTCGGCCGCTCCGGAGCCAGCCCATGCTTGAGGTCGCCAACCTGTCGGCCGGGTACGGCCAGATCGAGGTCCTGCACGGGCTCTCGTTCCAGGTGCCGAAGGGCAAGGTCGTGACGCTGATCGGCTCCAACGGGGCCGGCAAGACCACGACGATGCGGGCCCTCTCGGGGATGATCCAGCCGCGCGCCGGCTCGATCCGGCTCGCCGGGCGTGAGATCTCGGGGCTCGACAGCCACGACGTGGCCCGCGCCGGCCTCGCCCACTCGCCGGAGGGGCGGCGGGTGTTCCCGACCCTGTCGGTGGAGGACAACCTGACGCTCGGCGCCTTCCCGCGGCTGACCGGCTCGCGCCCCAAGGGCGACGTTTCCGCCGACCGCGAGCGCGCCTACGCGCTGTTCCCGCGCCTCAAGGAGCGCCGGCTGCAGCTCGCCGGCACGCTCTCGGGCGGCGAGCAGCAGATGCTCGCCATGGGTCGCGCCCTGATGCTGCGCCCCGACATCCTGCTGCTGGACGAGCCGTCGATGGGGCTGGCCCCGAAGCTCGTCGAGGAGGTGTTCCGCATCATCCGCCAGCTCAAGGAGGAGCAGGTGACGATGCTGCTCGTCGAGCAGTTCGCCATGGCGGCGCTCGGGGTGGCCGACTACGCCTACGTCCTCGAGAACGGCCGCATCCGCTTCCAGGGGCCGGCGGCCCGGCTCAAGAGTGATCCGGCGGTGCGCGCGGCCTATCTCGGCGGCGACCACTGACCGCGGGTCTTCGCGGCGCCGCTTGGCAATCCGGGGCGCGAGCCCCTACCTGACGCCGAGCGACACCCGGAGACACCCTTGGCACACGACGATTCAGGCCCGGCCCAGATGCACGCCACCACCATCCTGATGGTGCGCAAGGGGGGCCGCGTCGTCATCGGCGGCGACGGCCAGGTCAGCCTCGGCCAGACCATCGTCAAGGGCAATGCCCGGAAGGTCCGGAAGCTCGCCAAGGGCGCGGTGATCGGCGGGTTCGCCGGCGCGACGGCCGACGCCTTCACCCTGTTCGAGCGCCTGGAGGCCAAGCTCGAGCAGTATCCCGGGCAGCTCACCCGCGCCTGCGTCGAGCTGACCAAGGACTGGCGCACCGACCGCTATCTCCGCCGCCTGGAAGCGATGATGCTGGTGGCCGACAAGGACGTCAGCCTGCTGCTGTCGGGCGCGGGCGACGTGCTCGAGCCGGAGGGCGGGGTGATGGCGATCGGCTCCGGCGGCAACTACGCGCTGTCGGCCGCGCGCGCCCTGGAGGACACCGACCTCGACGCCGAGGCGATCGTGCGCAAGGCCATGCGGATCGCCGCCGAGATCTGCGTCTACACCAACGAGAGCCTCGTCCTCGAGGCTCTCGACGCGGGCTAGGTCCGGCCCTCACCGGCTCCGTCCCGACGGCCCTGGGGCCGCCGGGAGGCTGCGCGACCGCTACTTGTCGAAGCTGTAATCGAGGTCGATGCCGTCCTTGCCGTCGTCGCTGGCCTTGAAGGTCATCTTCATGCGCGTCTCGGTCGTGCCCGTGTCCTGAGTCTCGTCCCAGACCGAGGTGTAGCGGCAGGTCATCCGCTTGGCCTTGCGATCCTCGAAGACCGTCTCGGGCTCGACCAGCGCCTTGAGCCGGCGCTTGCCGTCCTTGAAGTCGGGGGCGCCGTTGACCGAAGCCATCAGATCCGTGCGCACCGCGTCCTGCGCGCAGAGCCCACCCGCAGGCGAGGGCGGAGCCGCCGCGACGACCGGGGCGGGAGCGGGCGTCGACGGCGCGGGCGCGGCGGCCGTCGGAGCCGAGGGGACGGCCGCGGCGGCGGGGGCCGCCGCCACCGTGAACGGCCGCTCGATCTGGGTCGTGCGGTCGCTGAACTTGTCGCGCAGCGTGAAGGCGAGGACGTACTCGCCCGAGTCGACGCCGGTGATGCCCAGTGTGAAGTGGAAGGAGAACTTCGGGGAGCCGTCCAGCAGGGCGTCCTTCCCGGCGGTGAACTCCCGGTCGATCACGGCCTTCTGGCCGGCGAGGATCGCGCCGCCCCTGGTCTGCAGCGCGTAGTCGACGACCAAGCCGAACCGCACGTCGCCGCCGGCGACCGGCACCAGCGTCTCGCCGATCGGCTCCATGTAGGTGATGACCTTCTCGCTCGGCAGGAAGGGGCTCGCGGCGCGCGGGTCGGCGTCGCCGAAGCCGTCCGAGGGCCGCGTGACGAACAGCACGCGCCGGACCCCGAGGGTCTGGGTGGCGGCCGGCGCTGCGGCAGGGGGTGCTTGAGCGGGGGCTTGAGCGGGCGCTTGGGGCGCCGCCGCGGCGGCCCCCGGCGGCGGCTTGACCGCCTCGGGCGCGGTGGCTTCCGTCTTGCCCGTCCCGGCCTTGCCGGACGGGACGGCGGCACCGGACCAGAACCCGCCGCCTCCGCCGCCGGCCGGGACCGTCACGCTCTTCATGATCGCGTCCAGGGCGGTCCCGCTGGTCTGGCGGTCGTCCACGGAGCCCCACACGGTCAGCAGGACCACCCGGTTCCGGCTCGCGTCGAGGGTGACGAAGTCGATGATCGCCTTGCCGTTCTTGTCCGTCGCCTGGTAGCGCTGCACCTGGCCCGGGGTGCCGTTGAAGTCGATGGTCTGCTCGGTCGGCTTGCCGACGAGCTTGACCTTGTTCTTGGTCAGGTAGGCCTTGCTGTCCTTGATCAGCGCGTCGAGGCGCGCCTTGCTGTCGGTGGCGATGTTGACCACGATGTCGCCGTCGGCCGAGACGGAGGCGATCTCGGTCTCGTAGACGCTGGTGTCCCAGTCGTCCGGCATCGTCGCGGTGACGGCGGGTTCCTTCGCCGGCAGGACGATATCCTTGCCGCAAGCCGGCGCGGCCAGCCCGGCGAGCAGGGCGGCCCCCACGATCCATCGCTTCATCTGACGTCCCCCGAACCGGGCTCGATCATCGATCCCGGCAGGGTCCACTCATCCGGGCTGACGAAGGAACGGTCAAGGTTATGCCCGCCGGGTCCGCGGGTTTATGCTGTCGTTCTCGCAGCTTCGACCGCAGGGTGGCGAAGCATCGAGGATGTCGGCTTCGCGCCCCGAGGCCGTGCAGGGGTGAGCGGGTTGCAAGCTTAACGGGTCCTTGACAACCTCTGGGTAGGTTCGACCACGCAAGCACGGGGCGTGGACGCGATGACGATCGGCGGCAAACTCATCGGACTGGTCGGCGCCTCCAGCCTCGTGACCCTCGTGGTCGCGGGCGTCGGGCTCGACACCCTGCGGACCTTCAACGCGTCGGTCGGGGCCGCGCGGAACGCCACCGAGAACGCGCTGTTCGCGGCCGAGCTCACCCGGCTCACCACCGACACCGCACTCGAATCCCGCGGCATCTACGCCGCCGCCAGCACGCAGGCCGCGCGGACCTACGCCGGCGGCATCGTCCGCGATCTCTCGGCGATCGATGCGCTGCTGACCGAGTGGCTCCCGGCGGTGCCGGCGGAGGACCGGGCGCTGTTCGACCGCGTGGCGAAGGACGCCGCGGATTTCCGACGGCACCGCACCGAGACGGCCCGTCTCGGCACCGAGGTCTCGCCGAAGGCCGCCGCCGAGCAGGGCTTCACCGAGGAGAACCGCAACAACCGCATCGCCTTCCAGGCCGGGATCGAGGCCCTCGTGATGCGCAACCGCGACCGCATCGAGAGCCTGAACGCCGGTGCCGACGCGCTCTACACGGGGCGCCTGCGCCTGCTCCTGGCGCTGGCCTTCGGTGGCGCCCTCGGCGGCCTGCTCATCGGCGGGCTGTTCGGCCATCGCATGATCGCGAGGCCGCTGCGGGCCGTGTCGACCGCGATCCGCCGCCTCGCGGAGGGCGACCGCGACCTGCCGATGGTGAAGCCCTCGCGCGACGAGATCGGCGCGATCTGGGCGAGCATGCGCACCTTCGCCGACGCGATGGGCGAGGCGGACGCCCTGCGCCGCAGCCAGGCCCAGGCCGGCCTGGAAGCCGGCGCCGTCAAGCGCGCCGAGATGGACACCCTCGCCGACCGATTCCAGGGCAGCGTCGGCGGCCTCGTCGGCCACCTGGCCGCGTCCGCCGGGACGATGGAGGAGACGGCCCGCGCGATGGCGCGCAACGCCGAGCGCACCAGCCTGCAGTCGCAGGCCGTCATGGACGCCGCCGGCGCGGCCTCGATGAACGTCCAGGCGGTGGCGGCCGCCACCGAGGAGCTGGCCGCGACCGCCAACGAGATCGGCGCGCAGGTCTCGCAGACCTCGGTCGCCGCCGCCGGCGCCGTCGAGAACGCGCGACGCACCGAGCAGTCCGTGCAGCGGCTCGCCCGCAGTGCCGCCAGCATCGGCGAGGTCGTCTCGCTGATCTCGGGCATCGCCGGCCAGACCAACCTGCTGGCGCTCAACGCCACGATCGAGGCGGCGCGGGCCGGCGAGGCGGGACGCGGCTTCGCGGTGGTGGCCGCCGAGGTGAAGAGCCTCGCCGGCCAGACCGCGCTGGCGACCGACCGGATCACCGCCGAGATCGCCACGATCCGCGAGGCCACCGCCGACGCGGTGGCGGCGATCGAGGAGATCGGCGGCACCATCGGCTCGGTCCACGAGATCGCGATGGGCGTCTCCGCGGCGGTGGAGGAACAGCAGCTCGCCACCCAGGAGATCGCCCGCAGCGTGAGCGACGCCGCCGAGGGCACCCGGGCGGTGAGCGAGACCATGGCCGAGGTCCAGGCCGCCGCCCTGCAGGCGGGCGCCGCCGCGGCGCAGGTGCTGGCCGCGGCCGGCGAGCTCGCGCGCCGCTCCGAGGGCCTCGGCGGCGAGGTCGCCGGCTTCGTCGGCGAGATCCGCGCCGCCTGACGCCGGCCGGGGGATCGCACGCCGGATCGGCCGCGCGTTCGGCCGCGCGTTCGACCCTGGTAAGCGTCCCGCTTCGCGCTTAGATCGGGGCGATGCGACGTCCCTCCCCGTGCCCGCCGGCCCTCCGGTGATCGACCCCGCGCTCCTGTCGCGCGCGGTCGCCCGCGGCATCCTCACCGCCGCGCAGGTGGAGGCCCTGGACCGGCTGGCCCGCGAGGAGGCGGTGCCGGTGCCCGAGCGCGTGGACGACGACGAGCGCCTGCGCTTCATCACCGGCTTCGCCGACATCTTCGTCACCCTCGGCATCGGCCTGTTCCTGGGCGCGGCCTGGCTCCTGGCCGGCGACACCCTCGGCGAGACGGGCAGCCGGGTGCTCGTCGCGGCCCTGGCCTGGGCGCTCGCGGAGTTCTTCACCCGCCGCCGCAGGATGGCGCTGCCGAGCATCGCCCTGCTGGCGATCTTCGCGGTCGAGTCCTTCCTGGCGCTCGCGTCGATGGCCGGCCTCGCGATCGGCTGGGGCAGCGCCCTGCCGGGACCGAGCGGATCGGGCGCGCCGGCACCGCTTCCCTATGCCGGGGCGGCGCTCGCGACCCTGGCGCTCTGCGCCCTGCATTACCGGCGCTTTGCCGTGCCGATCACCATCGCGGCGGGCGCAGCCGCGCTCGCCGGCACGCTGCTCGCGCTGGCCTTCGCCCTCGTCCCGACCCTCGATGCCGGCGCCTTCAGCGCGCTGCTGGTCACGGCGGGCCTCGCCGTCTTCGCGCTGGCGATGCGTTTCGACCTCGGCGACCGCCAGCGCCAGACCCGGCGCACGGACATCGCGTTCTGGCTGCACCTGCTCGCCGCCCCGCTGATCGTGCATCCGATGCTCGCCACGGTCCTCCGGAACGGCGAGGCGCCGTCGACGGTCTCGGCGATCCTGGTGCTCGGCGTGGTGCTGCTGCTGGCGCTGGTGGCGCTGGTCACCGACCGGCGCGCCATCCTCGTGGCCGGCCTGACCTATGCCGGGATCGCGTTCGGAACCCTGATCCGCGACGCCGGCTTCAGCAACCGGGCCGCCCCCTTGAGCTTCCTGGCGCTCGGCGCCTTCGTCCTGCTGCTCAGCGCCGGCTGGCACGCGATGCGGGGCGTCGTCCTGCGCGGCCTGCCCGCGCGCCTGGCAGACCGGCTGCCGCACCCGATCGGAGCCCGATGACCACGTTTTCCCCCCGCGAGATCGTCTCGGAACTCGACCGCTTCATCGTCGGCCAGCACGACGCCAAGCGTGCCGTCGCCATCGCGCTGCGCAACCGCTGGCGCCGGCAGCAGCTCACCGGGCCGCTGCGCGAGGAGGTCGCGCCGAAGAACATCCTGATGATCGGCCCGACCGGCTGCGGCAAGACCGAGATCGCCCGCCGGCTCGCGCGGCTCGCCGGCGCGCCGTTCCTCAAGATCGAGGCGACCAAGTTCACCGAGGTCGGCTATGTCGGCCGCGACGTCGAGCAGATCGTGCGCGACCTCGTCGAGGTGGCGATCGGGCTCGTGCGCGAGGAGAAGCGCAAGGCGGTCAAGGCCAAGGCGGAGGCGGCGGCCGAGAACCGCATCCTCGACGCCCTGGTCGGCCCGACCGCGAGCCAGCCGACGCGCGACAGCTTCCGCAAGAAGCTGCGCGACAGCCAGCTCGACGACAAGGAGGTCGAGATCGAGCTCGCCGGCAATCCGTCCTCCGGCCTGCCGATGTTCGAGATCCCCGGGATGCCGGGCGCCTCCATGGGCGCGGTCAACCTCGGCGACATGTTCGGCAAGGCGTTCGGCGCCGCCAAGGGCAAGCCGCGCCGGATGAGCGTGCGCGACGCCTATGCGCCCCTGCTCGCCGAGGAATCCGACAAGCTCGTCGACGACGACGCGCTGATCCGCGAGGCGATCCGCGAGGTCGAGGACAACGGCATCGTCTTCCTCGACGAGATCGACAAGATCTGCGCCCGCGAGGGGCGGTCCTCGGCCGACGTCTCCCGCGAGGGCGTGCAGCGCGACCTGCTGCCGCTGATCGAGGGCACGACGGTGACGACGAAGCACGGCCCGGTGAAGACCGACCACGTGCTGTTCATCGCCTCGGGCGCCTTCCACGTCTCGAAGCCCGCCGACCTGCTGCCGGAGCTGCAGGGACGCCTGCCGATCCGCGTCGAGCTGCAGCCGCTCACCGTCGAGGACTTCAAGCAGATCCTGACCTCCACCGAGGCGAGCCTGCTCAAGCAGACGGTGGCGCTGATGCAGACGGAAGGCGTGACGCTGGCCTTCTCGGACGACGCGGTGGACGCGCTGGCCCGCGTCGCGGTGGAGGTGAACGGCTCGGTCGAGAACATCGGCGCGCGGCGTCTCTCGACCGTGCTCGAGCGCGTCATCGACGAGGTCTCGTTCACTGCCACCGACCGCTCGGGCGAGACGGTGGCGATCGACGCGGCCTATGTCCGCGACCGGGTCGAGAGCCTGGCGGCCAACGCCGACCTCAGCCGGTTCATCCTGTAGCGCCGTGCGCGGCCTCGAACGGCCGGGCGCGTCGGCGACGCTCCTGCCCGTCGTCGCGCTCGTCGCCGGCATGGTCTCGCTCCAGAGCGGAGCGGCCCTGGCCAAGAGCCTGTTCCCGATCGTCGGCGCGGCCGGCGTGTCGAGCCTGCGCGTCGGCTTCTCGGGCCTGATCCTGCTCGCGGTGTGGCGGCCGTGGCGGCGGAGCCTGAGCTTACGCGAGGCCGGGATCATCGCGCTCTACGGCGCCGCGCTCGGGATGATGAACCTCACCTTCTACCTGGCGCTTCGCACGATCCCGCTCGGGCCCGCGGTGGCGATCGAGTTCCTCGGGCCGCTCGCGGTCGCGCTCTCGGCCTCGCGCCGAACCGCTGACTTCGCCTGGATCGGCCTCGCGGTGCTCGGGCTCGGGTTGCTGCTGCCGATGCGCGAGGCCGGCGGCCTGGACCCGGCGGGTGTGGCCTACGCCCTCGTCGCGGCTTTGGCCTGGGCGCTCTACATCGTGTTCGGGCAGCGCCCGGGCCGGGTCGACGGCGGTCAGGCGGTGTCGCTCGGCATGCTCGCGGCGGCCATCGTGGTGGCGCCGTTCGGCCTGGCGAGCTCCGGCGCGGCCCTGCTCGATCCCGAGACGCTGGCGCTCGGCTTCGGGATCGCGGTGCTGTCGAGTGCGCTGCCGTACTCGCTGGAGATGGTGGCCCTGCGCCGGCTGACGCGGCAGGCCTTCGGGGTGATGATGAGCCTGGAGCCGGCGGTCGCGGCGCTCGCGGCGTTGATCCTGCTCGGCGAGCGCCTGTCCCTGCTGCAATGGCTGGCGATCGGCTGCGTCATCGCGGCCTCCGCCGGCATCACCGCCGGTGGCCGGAAGGCGAGCGCGACGGAGCGGACCGCCTGACGAACGATCGGGAGGGCGTCTCCACCGTGACCGACGCGGGTGGTTCGTCCGCGGTCAGCCTTTCCACACCTGCCCCGGCCGCAGCGCGAGGAAGCGCGCGCGTGGCTGCCCGGCCTGGTCCATCGCCGCGTCCAACGCCTCGGCCGGCTGCGCGATGCCCTCGTCGGTGAGCCGGAAGGTGCCCCAATGGTGGCCGAGCGCCTGGGTCGCCCCGAGCAGGTCGAGGGCGGCGACCGCGTCGGCCGGGTTCATGTGCTGCGCCTGCATGAACCAGCGCGGCTCGTAGGCGCCGATCGGCAGGGTCGCCAGCCGCGGCGGCCCGAAGCGGGCACGCACGTCCCGGAAGATCGCGCCGTCGCCGAAGCCGGTATCGCCGACATGGTAGTGGACGCCCCAGGGCGTGGTCAGCACGAAGGCGCACCACAGGGCCATGCGCCGGTCGTTCAGCCCGCGGGCCGACCAGTGGTAGGCCGGCGTCAGGTGGACGGCCACCCCGTCGCCGAGATCGACCGAGCCGCCCCAGTCGGCGGTCTCGACATGCATCGTGTCGTCGTAACCGCGCAGGATCGTGTCGTTGCCGAGCGGCGCGACGACCAGCGGCTGGTGCGCCTGCCAGATCCGCGCGAGGCTCGGCCCGTCGAGATGGTCGTAGTGGTTGTGGGTGATCAGCACGGCGTCGATCGGCGGCAGGTCGGCCATGGCGATGCCGGGGGGGTTGACCCGCTTCGGGCCCGCGAAGCGCGTCGGGCTCGCGCGCGTGGCGAAGACCGGGTCGATCAGGATGTTGCGGCCGGCGACCTGCACCAGGTAGCTGGCATGCCCGATCAGCACGATGCGCAGGCCCGTGACGCGCTCCGGCGGACGGTCGGCCGGGAAGGGGCTCGGATAGGCCTTGGGCCACGCCGTTCCGCCGCGCTCGGCCTTCCAGCGGAGGATGTCGGCCAGGGCCTTGTCGGCGACCTGGCCGGGCGCGAAGAACCGCACCCCGTCGAAGTGGTCGCTTTCCGGCCCGCGGTAGTACGGGTTGCGCCCGCGCCTGTGCACGGCGTAGCCGACGCCGCCCAGGGTCATCACCGTGGCCGCGCTCGCGGCCGTGAGCAGCCTTCGCCGTTTCATGCCGTGATCACATGGCCGGCGCCGCCCCGGAATCAAGCGGATGCCGATGCCGGCCCGGCCGTCATCGAAAACTTGCGCGAACTTCGACTTGTGAACAGACGGCGGCCTCGCGCTGCGCTATGGCCTTGTTGCACCTGGGAAACGAACCGCCCCGCCATGGCCGTCACCGCCGCCACGTCCTTCGGCAGGAACCTCCTGCTGCGCGCCCTCCAGCCCGCCGACCGGGCGCTGATCGCGCCCTACGCCGAGCCGGCCGAGTTCGCGCGCGGCGACATCGTGTTCGAATCGGGCGATCCGGTCTCGCACGTCACCTTCCCGTGCGACCACACCGTGGTCACCCTGGCGATCACCATGCTCGACGGCCGCATGACCGAGACCGCGACGGTCGGCTGGGAGGGCGCGGTCGGCGGCGTGGTCAGCCAGGGCTACCTGCCGGCCTTCAGCCGCGCCGTGGTCCAGATCGGCGGCCCGGGGCTGCGCGTGGAGGCGGGGCGCCTTCAGGCGGCCAAGCACGCGTCGAGCACGCTGCGCAACCTGTTCACCCGCTACTCCGACTGCCTGATCGCCCAGCTCCTGCAATCGGTGGCCTGCAACGCCCTGCACCCGATCGAGCAGCGCGCCGCCAAGTGGCTGCTGACCCTGCACGACCGGCTCTCGACCGACGTGCTGCCGATCACCCAGGACGTGCTCGCCGAGATGCTCGGCGTCCGCCGCACCTACCTGTCCGGCGTCCTGCGCGGCCTGCACGACCGCGGGATGATCGCGGTGTCGCGCGGCCGCATCGCCATCCGCGACCGGGCGGCCCTGGAGCGGGCGGCCTGCGAGTGCCACGACCGGGTGCGCCGTCATTTCGAGGAGGTGCTCGGCGCGGTCTATCGCGACGACGGCACGCTGGTGGCCGTCGACCCGGCCGCGGCCGGCGGGTCCGCGGCCGGCCAGCCCTCGCAGGGAAGGGCGGCCTGAGCGCCATGACCGCCGCACCGACGCCGGACGACCCGCTGGACGACGCGCGTCTCGCCGCCCTCGACACCTACGACATCCTCGACACGCCCGCCGAGGCCGGCTTCGAGGACATCGTCCTGCTGGCCTCGCAGGCCTGCGAGACCCCGACCGCGCTCGTCAGCTTCGTCGCCAAGGACCGGCAATGGTTCAAGGCCCGCATCGGCTTCGACCCGTGCGAGACGCCGCTGTCGCAATCGGTCTGCGCGCACGCGCTGGGCCGGGACGGCATCCTGGTGATCCCCGACCTGACCCGCGATCCGCGGACCCGCGACAACGCCCTGGTCACGGGCGATCCGCAGATCCGGTTCTATGCCGGCGCGCCGCTGCACACGCAGGAGGGTTTCGCCCTCGGCACGCTCTGCGTCATCGACTCCGTCCCGCGCCCCGAAGGGCTGACCGACCGGCAGATGGCGACGCTCGCCGCCCTCGCGCGCCAGGTGATGGTCCAGCTCGAGCTGCGCCGGGCGATCGAGAACCGCGAGCAGGCGCTCGCCGCCCGCGCGCTGGCCGAGGAGCAGCTGCGGCTCGCAGTCGAAGCCACCGGCATCGGCATCTTCGACTTCGACCTCGCGAGCGGCGAGCTGCGCTGGGACGCGCGGGTGCGCGCCCTGTTCGGCGTGCCGGCCCGCGGCCCAGTCACCTACGCCGAGACCTATCTCGGCGGCCTGCACCCCGACGACCGGGAGCGCGCGGACGCGGCGGTCCGGGCGGCCATGGACCCGGCCGGCACCGGCGCGCTCGACATCGACTACCGGGTGATCGCGGCCGACACCGGCGCGCAGCGCTGGATCGCCGCCCGCGGGCGGGCGATCCTCGAGGACGGCGTCGCGGTCCGCTTCATCGGCACCGTCCGCGACATCACCGAGCACAAATCCGCCGACCTCGCCCTGAAGGCGACCGAGGAGCGCTATCGCCTGGCGGCGCGGGCCACCACCGACGCGATCTGGGACTGGGACCTCGTCGCGGACCAGGTCCGGTGGAACGAGGCGCTGATGCTGGCCCACGGCCACGACCTCGGGGACGTCGCGCCGCAGGGCGCCTGGTGGCTCGCCCAGATCCATCCGGAGGACCGCGACCGGATCGCCCGCAGCATCCATGCGGCGATCGACGGCGCGACCGAGACCTGGACCGACGAGTACCGCTTCCGGCGGGGCGACGGCAGCTACGCCGCGGTGATCGACCGCGGCTACATCATCCGCGACGGCGCGGGCCGGGCGGTGCGGATGATCGGGGCGATGCTCGACATCACCCGGCGCAACGAGACCGAGCGCCGCCTGCGCCAGAACCAGGCGCAGCTCGACACCGTGCTCCAGACCATGCCGGTGGGCATCCTGCTGGCCGAGGCCCCGAGCGGCCGGATCGTCTTCGGCAACTCGCGCCTGGAGCGCATCCTCGGCCACGCCACCCTCTACGCCGAAGACCGTGCCGGCTACGGCGCCTACCGCGCCTTCCGCTCGGACGGGGCGCCGGTGGCGCCGGAGGACTACCCGCTCGCCCGCCTCACCGCGGGCGAGGTCGACCATGCCGAGCTGGAAGCGCACTACCAGCGGCCGGACGGGTCGCGCCGCTGGATCGAGATCGTCGGCGAGGCGGTGAAGGACCCGTCCGGCGCCACGATCGGCGCCGTGGTGGCGATCAGCGACATCGAGGACCGCAAGCGCGCCGCGGCGCAGCAGGACATCCTCCACCACGAGCTCGGCCATCGCCTGAAGAACACGCTGGCGCTGGTCCAGGCGATCGCGACGCAGACCCTGCGCAACGTCACCGATCTGGACGCGGCGCGCGAGGCCCTGTCGGCCCGTCTCGTGGCCATGGGCAAGGCGCACGACATCCTGCTCTCCGGCGAGAGCGAGAGCGCCGGGATGGAGGCGGTGCTCAGCGGCGCGCTGAGCATCCACGACGACGGCGGGCCGCAGCGGTTCCGGCTGTCCGGCCCCGACCTCGCGGTCCGCCCGAAGGCGGCGCTGTCGCTGGCGCTGATGGCGCACGAGCTCGCCACCAACGCGGTCAAGTACGGCGCGCTCTCGGTGCCGGGCGGCAGCGTGGCCCTGGGCTGGCACGTCGCGGGCGAGGGGCCCGGCGCGGTGATCCACCTGCTCTGGCGCGAGCAGGGCGGTCCGCCGGTGGTCGAGCCGCGCCGCAAGGGTTTCGGCACCCGGCTGATCGAGCGCGGCCTCGTCGGCGCGATCGGCGGCGCGGTGGCGCTGGCCTACCCGGAAACCGGCGTCACCTGCACGGTCACGGCGCCGCTCAGCGGCTTGATGGAAGCGTAGGGCGGATCGCCGCCCGGCACGCCGAGGCTCCGCTCAGCCCGGATCGTCCGCGGGCTTCGGGCCGGGCGGCGCGAAGAAATCCTCCGGTGGAGCGACGACGACGCGCCCGGCTGCCACGTCGAGCTCGGGAACGAAGGCCTTGGTGAAGGGCAGCAGCGCGGTGGCGCCACCCTGCGCGGGCTTGATCTCGAGGAGATCGCCGCCGCCGTAGTTCGGCACGGCGACGATGGTGCCGAGCACGGTGCCGGCGGCATCGATCGCCGGCAGCCCGACGAGGTCGGCCGTGAAGACCTCGTCCTCATCGGGGTCGCCGAGGCGCTCGCGGGGGACGTGGAGGAGGGTCCGGTTCAGCGCCTCCGCGCCGGTCCGGTCGGAGACGCCGCGCACCCGCGCGATCAGCAGGTCGGGCGAGGAGCCGGGCGCCGGGCGCACGCTCGTCAGCTCGAACGTCCGGCCGTCGGCCGCGACGAGGGAGCCGTAGCCGGCGATCGCCTGCGGGTCGCCGGTATAGGATTTCAGGCGGATCTCGCCGTTCAGCCCCTGCGCCCGCCCGAACTCGCCCATCACGACGAGGCTCGGATCGACCGCGGCGGGAGCCGGCTTCGCCGCGGGCTTGGGCCGCGGCGAGGTCTGGGTGCCCGGCGCGATGGCGCCGCGGCGCGCGCCGTCGCCGCGGGATGGGCCTGCGGGACGACGCATGCTGGCGCTCCTTAAGCGGCTGCGTCCTCGGCGGGCTTGGCGGCCTTCTCGGCGCGCTTGGCGGCGCGCTCCTTGGCCTTCTCGCCCGGCTCGGCCTTCTGCGGGTTGTTGCGGGTGGGGCGCTTGGCGAGGCCGGCGGCGTCGAGGAAGCGCAGGACGCGGTCGGTCGGCTGCGCGCCCTTGGCGAGCCACGCCGTGATCTTCTCGGCCTCGAGCACGATGCGGGCCGGGTCGTCCTTGGCCTTCATCGGGTCGTAGGCGCCGACCTTCTCGATGAAGCGGCCGTCGCGGGGCGCGCGGGCGTCGGCGACGACGATGCGGTAGTACGGGCGCTTCTTGGCGCCGCCACGGGTCAGGCGGATCTTGAGGGACATGTCTTCAGCTCCTGATTTGCTTCGATCGATCGGCGAATCGTGGGTAGTGAGTAGCGAACAGATGGCCGAAAGCCCCGTTCGCTATTCGCTACTCCCCATTCGCCCTACTTCTTCTTCCCGAACGGGAAGCCGCCGAGGCCCGGCATCTTCGGCGCGCCGAGACCCGGAAGGCCCGGCATCTTGCCGCCGCCCCCGAGGCCGGGGGGCATCGGCGGCAGCTTGCCGCCGAACTGCTTCTGCATCGCCTCGATCTGCTCCGGCGTCGGCTCGGGCATCCCCGGGGGAAGCCCGGGCATCCCGCCCATGCCGCCCGGCATCCCGCCGCCGCCGAGGCCGAACATCGAGCCCAGCGCCTGGCCGATGCCGCGCTTGCCCGAGCCCATCGCCTTCATCATGTCGGCCATGGTCCGGTGCATCTTCAGGAGCTTGTTCAGCTCCTCGACCTTGGTGCCCGAGCCGGCCGCGATGCGCTTCTTGCGGGAGTTCTTGAGGAGATCAGGGTTCTTGCGCTCCTGCGCCGTCATCGAGGAGATGATCGCGCGCTGGCGCTTGAACATCTTCTCGTCGAGGTTGGCGCCCTCGACCTGCTTCTTCATCGCGCCCATGCCGGGCAGCATGCCCATCAGGCCGCCGATGCCGCCCATCTTCTCCATCTGGGCGAGCTGCATCGACAGGTCGTCGAGGTCGAACTTGCCCTTGCGCATCTTCTCCGCGGTGCGGAGCGCCTGCTCGTGATCGATGGTCTCGGCCGCCTTCTCGACGAGCGAGACGATGTCGCCCATGCCGAGGATGCGGTTGGCGACGCGGGAGGGGTGGAACTCCTCCAGCGCGTCGACCTTCTCGCCGGTGCCGACGAGCTTGATCGGCTTGCCGGTGACGGCGCGCATCGAGAGCGCCGCACCGCCGCGCGAATCGCCGTCCATGCGGGTGAGCACGATGCCGGTGACGCCGAGGCGCTGGTCGAAGGCGCGGGCAGTGTTGACCGCGTCCTGGCCGGTGAGCGCGTCGGCGACGAGCAGGACCTCGTGGGGTTTCGTCGCCGCCTTCACCTCGGCGGCTTCCTGCATCAGGGCCTCGTCGACCGTGGTGCGGCCGGCGGTGTCGAGCATCACCACGTCGAAGCCGCCGAGCCGGGCGGCATCCATCGCGCGCTTGGCGATCTGCACCGCCGACTGGCCGGCGACGATCGGCAGGCAGGCGACGCCGACCTGGCCGGCGAGGACGGCGAGCTGCTCCATCGCCGCCGGGCGGCGGGTGTCGAGGGAGGCGAGCAGCACCTTGCGCTTCTCGCGGTCCGACAGGCGGCGGGCGATCTTGGCCGTCGTGGTGGTCTTGCCCGAGCCCTGCAGTCCGACCATCAGGATCGGCACGGGGGCGGGCGCGTTCAGGTCGATCACCGCGGCGTCGGTGCCGAGCATCGCCACGAGCTCGTCGTTGACGATCTTCACGACCATCTGGCCGGGCGTCACCGACTTCAGCACGACGGCGCCGACGGCCTTCTCGCGCACCGCGTCGGTGAAGCCGCGGACCACCTCGAGCGCCACGTCGGCCTCGAGCAGGGCGCGGCGGACCTCGCGCATCGCGGCGGTGACGTCGGCCTCGGTCAGCGCACCCCGGCGGGTGAGGCCGGAGAGGATGCCGGACAGGCGGTCGGAAAGGCCCTCGAACATGGCGCTACTGGTCCAGCCCCGACGCGGCGGCGCGACGCGCCTGGAACGCATCCTCGAAGGCGCCGACCGCGCGGGCGAACTTGTCCCGGCAGCCCGGATTGCAGAAGCCGACTACGGCGCCGTTGTACAGCGTCAGCGAATCGGCCGCGATCGGCTTGCCCGACCAGGGGCAGACCTCGTTCACGGCATCCTCGATGCGCAGGGCGGCGGATGGGGTCATGGCGTGGGTCAAGGACGGCCTTCGTGAGGACGCTGCCGCCAACGCCGAGCACGCCCGAGGGCGCGGACGCGCTGTCGGGCGTTGACCTCCGGTCTCGGTGGACCGGTCGGCTTCGGAGTCGACGAAGAACGTCGGATGCGCCGGGCGATACGGAAGCTCACGCGAAAAGTCAATTTCGCGAAGGATCTGCAGCGGTCCGTCGTCCCCGCCGACGGCCGGGCTCGCCTTTTCGCACGGTCCTCCCACCTTCGGAAGACCAAGGCGCCAAGGAGGAGACCCGCATGGCATACGTATCGGCCAAGATCGTGGAAGAGGGCAGGGCGGCCAAGAAGCAGGGCGCGCCGCTCTCGGCCGACCCCTACCCGGCCGGCTCGCAGGACAGCGCGGACTGGCTCGAAGGCTACACCTTCGACGAGCGCGAGCAGAACGTCGACCAGGAGAGCGACCAGGAGATCGAGAAGGGCGCGGGCTGAGGGGCAGGGCGGGATCCGGCCCACATTCCCGTGATCGGACGGCGAGACGGCGTTAACCTTTACCGATCGTTAAGCATGTTCGGCGCTGAATGGCCTCGATCGTTGAGGACATGCCGATGTCGGACCCCGCCCGCAACCTGCCACCCTACGAGTCCGGTGGACGCCCGGCCCCGGGCCCGCTGCGCGACTGGCTCGCCGCCATGAAGGCCCAGGCGCCCGCCGCCCAGGCCCCGGCACAGCCCCAAGTCGAGGCGCGCCAAGTCGAGGCGCGCCATGCCGAGGCGCGCCCGGCGCCGCGTCCCGAGGCCCGCGCCGCCGAGCAGGCCTGGTCGCCCCGGATCGTGCAGCAGCCGGCCGAGGCCCCGCGCTCGAACTCGGACGCCGAGGACGTCTCGGAGCTGATGGCCGAGAACCTGATGCTGAAGGCCAAGCTTCGGCTCGAGGCCGACCGCCACGGCGAGCTGCAGACCCTGCTCGCCCAGGAGATCCGCGAGCTGCGCAACCACGTGCAGATCGAGATGAACGCCCTCCAGGAAATCCGCGCCGAGCGCGATCACTTCCGGGCGGAGCGCGATCAGATCCGCGACGAGCTCGACGCGATGCGCGAGGAGCGCGACCTGTGGCGCGCCCGCACCGAGGCGCTGGCGCAGCCGCTGTTCCAGAAGCGCTGAACCGGCTTCGCATCGGCACGGCGACGCGATCGCCGTGCCCCCCGAAAAGCCGAAGGGCCGCCCGTTAGGGCGGCCCTTCCATTGCCGAACCGCGGTCCGGCCGAAACTGTCCCGAGTGTGCGGCTCGAGCGCCCTTAGAAGGAGGCGCCGGAGGCGACGGTCCAGGTCCGGTAAGCCGAAGACAGCGGCTGATGACAATGAGACACTGGATCACCTCCTTTCGTTCGTTGCTGGGACCCCGAAGGTAGGCGGTGGGACCCGCCCTGTGAAGCCCCTCGCCTGCGTTGTCTCGCCGCCCCCCGCGGCCGCGCGGCCGGCGGGGCGTCAGGGGCGACTCGCGACGACGGTGGCGACGAGGTCCCGCAGGATCGTGGCCAGCTCGGCCTGCGCGGCGGGCGTCGCGAGGTTGTGGTCGGTGCCCGCGATGATCGCGACCGGCGCGCCGAGGCGCCGGGCGGCCCGCTCCGGCGTGCGGCCGACATGCCTGCGCAGGGCGGGGATCCCGGGATCGCCGACCGCGTAGACGAGGCGCAGAGGCGCGCCGCGCCGGCGCATCGCCGCGATCCGGCGCGCGACGCTGCCGCCCTCGGGCGCCGGACGGAACAGCGCCTTCCACCGGCGTTCGGCCATGCACAGGCCGCGGCGCAGGAGCACGCTGCCGATCGCCCGGACGCCGACCTCGCCCTTGAGCAGTCGGCGCCACGTGCTGCCGCGCCGGAGCAGGGCGGCATAGGTCGCGGCGCTTCCCACCGTCCGGCGCACGACGGCGTCGACGTCGTCGTCCGGGTGCCAGTCGAAGCAGTAGAGGTTGGCCAGCAGCGCGCCCGCGACCCGGCGGTCGCGCCACGCCGCCTGGAACGCCGCGTAGGCGCCGCTGCAATTGCCGACGAGGACGACCCGGCTCGCGCCCTGCGCCTCCAGGTGGTCCAGGGCGTGACGGAAATCGTCGAGGGTGTCGGCCGAGAACATCGGCGAGGCGCCGCCCGGCCGATCCGCGCTGTCGCCGACCCCGGCCAGATCCATCCGCAGCGACGGCACGCCCTCGGCCGCGAGAACGCGGGCCATCCGCGTCGCCTGACGGCCCCAGCCGGAATGCGCGCTGAGGCCGGCGGCGATGAACAGGACCGTCGGCGCCCCCGTCGACGGGCCGGTCGGCCGGGCGTGGATGCCGAACAGCCCCGGCCCGAACCGGGCCGCCTCCTCCCGCCAGCCGCCTCCGGCAAGATGGGCGGGCGCCGCGACGGCGCGCGCCGAATTCGGCCGGGGCAGGGCGCCTGCGGTCGCGAAGGCGACCACCTCGGCGAAGGCCGCCTCGGGTGCCTCCGAGAACAGCGGGTTGCCGACGAGCTGGGCGAGGCCGGGCAGGGCGCCCGCCGTCACCGCGGCGCCGAGCGCGGCGTAGCGCTTGGCGAGGGCGTCGGTCTCCGCGCCGAGGATCAGGATCTCGGGCGCCGGCCGGACCGTCGCCGAAGCGAGGTCGATCCGCGCAAGGTCGGCCGCGAGCTCCGGGCCGATCGGAAAGCCGCCGACCGAGAGGCGACCGGGCATCTCGGCCGGCGCGGTGCCGTCCGACAGCTGGTTCACCGCCGGGGCCCGCAGCTTCATCTCGCGCAGGTACCCGCGCCCGGTCCGGCACGGCGCCATCAGCACGAGCCGGTCGACGCCGCCCTCCTCGGCCACGAGCGCCGCCAGCGTCGCCCCGAGCCGCAGGCCGACGAGGACGACCTCCGTCACCCCCGGTTCCTCGCGCAGGAAGCGCACCGCCCTGCGGACCGCATCGCGCCACGCCGCCAGCGTCCCGGCGCCCGCATCCGCCGAATCGCCCTCGCCCGGATAGTCGAAGCGCAGGGTCGCGCAGCCGGTGGCGGCGATCCGTCCGGCCAGTGCCCGCCACGGGCGATGCGCCGAGAGCTGCTCGAAGCCGGTCGCACCGCACAGGATCACGCCGCGCCGGCCGATGCCCGGGCTGAACCATCCGAACAGGCCGTCGATCACGACCGGTTCCGCTTCGAGGGGCGACAGGCGCTGCGGCAAGGGAGCGTGCATCATCAAGGTTTTAGAACCTCACGATCTCGTTTGTGTTGACGGCCCGGACGATCCCGCGCGGACGGCCGTCCCCGACGAGGGCAATGCGCCGCCGCGTGCCGGGCGCGAGATGGAAGCCGTCGTCGGCGGGACGCGCGTCCGTCTCGGTCTCGATCCGCACGCAGAGCGCGAAGCGGTCCGCCGCGACCCGGAGGACGGGACCGGCCGCGCCGGCCTCGATCGCGGCGGCGAGCCCGATCGGGCGCGGTGCCGGATCGCGCCCTTGCGGGAAGTGGAAGCTCTCGGCGAGGACGCCGTCGCGGTCCGGGCCGATCAGGCTCGCGTGGGCGAGGCTGTGCGCGGGGGGGCCGAAGCGGTAGCTTCCGGTGGCATCGAAGAACCGCCCGAGCAGCGTCGCGCTCGACCAGGTTCCCGAGCTGCGCGGATCGCACGCGATCGCGCGCTCGGCCTGCTGCACCACGCGCCCCTCGGCATCGCTGAAGACGAGCCGCAACGTTGCGGACAGCGGCGCGGCCGTCTCGTTGTGGACGTGGAGGTGCAGGCCGTTCAGGCCCTCGTCCGAGATCGCCAGCTGGATGGGCCGGAAGGCGCGCTTCAGGGCGTGCCACGCCGATTTCGGGCGGCCGGCCGCATCGACGACGCCCCATCCGATCCCGGGGGCGAGGTCGCGGAAGTTCCACACGAGCCCGCCGGCGGTGGGCGAGCGCGCCCGGCGCCACTCGCCGAACACCGCCTCCATCACCTCGGCGCTCGTCGCGCGGGCGAGCGCGCGGTAGCGGTCCGGGTCGTCGCGACGCAGGGTCTCGGGGTCGAGCCCGAACAGCGTCCGAAGATAGTGGTCGCGGACCTGCTCGAAGTCCCAATCCGCGCCGCGGTCGCGCGGGATCGCCGCGGCCCAGGCCGGGCCGGCGGGGTCCAGGAGGTCAGCCTCCCGCAGCGTCGCGTCCTCGGGCACGTTGGCGAAGGCCAGGCATTCCGAAGCGAAGCCGACCTCGGCGCGGCGCGCATCCTCCAGCGGCCGGCGATAGGCGCCGACGCCGTAATAGTGGGCGAGCCCGGCCTCGGTCGAGAACGGCAGGTCCCCGCCGAAGGGCGAGTTCGGCACCACCACGAGGTCCGGCCGCAGGCGGGCGACGCGGGCGGCGAGGACGTCCTCGGCGAAGCCCCCGGTCCAGGCGTCTCGGGGGAACCCGAGCATCGCCGCCTGCTGCGCGACCTCGCTGCCGCCGCACAGGACGCAGAGCGAGGGCGAGGCCTGGGTGCGGTCGAGGAAGCCGTCGATCTCGGCGAGCAGCAGCTCCCGAAAGGCCGGATCGTCGACGGGATAGTCGAAGTTGGCGAGCATCAGGTCCTGGAAGACCAGGATGCCGAGCTCGTCGCACAGGTCATGGAAGGCGTCGGATTCGTAGAGCGTGATGCCGGAGACCCGCAGCATGTTCATGCCGGCCTCGTGCGCGAGCGCCAGCAACGGGCGGCACGCCTCGGCCGAATGGCCGACGAGGTCGGCCGGCGTCCAGCACGCGCCGCGGCAGAACACCGGCACGCCGTTGACCGTCAGGCTCAGGCCCTCGGCGAACGGCCGTTCCAGCGCGATCGTGCGGAAGCCGACGCGACCGAGCGCCAGCACATGGCCGTCGATCTCGGCCTCGACCGCGTGGAGCCGCGGCTCTCCGTGGGTGTGCGGCCACCACAAGGCGACCTCGGGAATCAGCACCTCGCCGGCGAAGCCGCCCGCCGCGTCGGCCTCGATCACCGCCTCTGCCCCGGCGCAGCGGAGCGTCAGCCGGGAGCCTCCGGCATCGGCGAGGGCGAGGCCGAGGCGCAGGCGGCCGGTGCCGCCGTCGAGCGCGGCGCGCAGGTCGACCGACAGCACGTGCGGACGCCCGGGACCGATCGCGGTCCGGGTGACGGGCCGGTACGGGCCGACCGTGTCGATCGGCGGGCACCAGCCGGGCATGAAGCCGAGCAGGCTGGTGCGGACGTGGCGCAGCGCTCCGGGCGTCGCCAGGCGAGGGCGCCAGCGCCCGCGCCGGTTGGGCCGGGCGAGCTCGGCCTGCAGGGCGCGGAAGCACAGGGCGAGCTCGACCGTGCCCGTCCCCTCGACCGCGATGGCGTGGGCGAGGAACATCGAGCGCGTCTCGAGGCGGAGCACGCCGTCGACCCAGATCTCGGCGAGCGTCGCCAGCCCCTCGAAGCGGAGGGATTCGCGGCCCTGCAGGGTCAGCGCGGTGCGGTACCAGACGTCCGCCCCGTGGAGCGGCGTCGGCTCGGCCTCCGACCAGAGGCCGGCCGCACGGAGCGCGGCGGCCGCGGTGCCGGGGACCTCCGCCGAAATCCAGCCCAGCAGGCTCGCCGCCTCGCCCGGCCCGGCGCAGGCACCGGGCGCCGTCACCACGAGGGACCACGGCCCTTCGATCGTGCGGGCCGGGATGCCGTCGACGGCGTGGAGGCGGGCCACGGCGCCGTCCCTCAGCGCAGGGCGCGGTCGAGGGCGGAGAAGACCGCGTCGTAGCTCGCGGCGGGGCGCTCGAGCGCGGCCGCCAGCGGCGCGGCGTTGCGCCGGCCGAAGGCGCGGGCGAGCTGGAACTGGAACGCCTTGGTCTCCTGTGCCAGCCGCGTCGCCGCCTCCGCCGCGGTGGCGAGATCGGCCAGCCCCGCGGCGTCGAGCCAGGCGAGGTGGCTGCCGAGAAGCTCGAAGTTGGCCCCGAGCTGGCGTGTGGTGTTGAAGGCGTAGCGGTGGAAGACCGAGAGCGGCTGCAGCACGAGGGCCTCGCCGGTCTGCTCCAGCGCCGCCTGGAAGGCGCGCACGGGGTTCGTCCGCGGGGCGCGGGTGCGATGCCCGCACAGCAGCGTGCGGGCCGCCGCCCGCAGCGCGCGAGGCGGCAGGGGCGGGGCGACCACCTTCACGAACTCGGCGTAGGGCGCCAGCAGGGCAGGGCCGAAGATGCCGTCGTAGTCGTCGGCGGCGAGCTGGAAGCGGCCGGCATTGTGCAGGTAGTCGAGGGTGCGCCGCCGCGGGTCGAGCCCGAGGATCGCGATCGTCGTCTTGGCGTGCTCGCGCCCGTAGGTGGTGCCGGCGGTGTCGGGCAGGTGGATCGCGTCGACCTCGACGAGCACCGGGCAGCCGCGGGCGACCTGGACGCTCGCGTGGCGCTCGAGCCCATCGTAGACGGCGAGCTCCTCCAGGCGCAGGCCGTAGAGCGCCTCGATGTCGGCCATCGCCGGCTTGAAGAAGGTGAACTGGTCGCCCTCGAAATCCTGGCGCAGGGTGAAGCCGAGCATCCCCTCCGGTTCGAGCCCGCGGGCGTGCAGCAGCTCGATCCAGAGGTCGACGTAGCAGTTGGTCTCCGGCCAGGCGCGGGCCGGGGCGTGGAGCGGGTGGGGCGCCGGCTCGGGGGCGGCGTCCGGGGCACGGGCGAGGGCGAGGGCGGCCGGCACCGTCCTAGCCCCAGAGCTGCGTGCGCACGTCCGCCGGCCAGGCGGCGAGGTCGAGGCCGTGGTGGCGCAGCAGCGCGAGCGTGATCCGCTCCAGGCCGAACCCGACGCAGGCGGTGTGGGCGACGGCGCCGTCCGCCTGGCCGATCTCCCAGGTGCTGCCGAAGTGGTCCTGGTGGTAGTTGAAGCTCAGGCAGGCGGTCGGTGGGGCCTCGCTGTTGACCGGCACGTTGAGCTCGAACTTGAGCCCCTGCATGCGCTGGTTGTTGGCGAGCATCCGCCCGGCGCGGCCGAAGAACGGGTCGTTGGCCGGGTCGACCGCCAGGGGCAGGCCGAGGGCGCGCATCATCGCGGTGCCGCGCTCGAGCCAGACCTCGCGGAAGGCCAGCACCTGCTCGGGGCTGCCCATGCGCACGTACTCGCGCATGCGGAACATCTGCATCCGGGTCGGCTCGACCGAGGGCTCGTGGCGGAAGCAGTAGGATTGCAGGTCGAACAGCAGGCCGCCGGCCGGCAGGGGCCCCCGCGCGGCGGCGACCGGGTAGAGCGGGTAGCAGGCGGCCGGCGTCAGCACGATGTCGGTGCAGGCCTGGTCCTGGGTCCAGTCCCGCCCGGCCTCGACGCAGGCGAGGAGGCGCGCGTGGGCGGCCTCGTCGCCGCAGAAGCTGTGCACGGTGCCGGCGAGGTTGGGGAAGCCCTTGAGGTAGCCGCTGCGCTCGAAGGCCGGGCGGCTCATGCCCGGCGGGAAGCGCATCCGCTCGGCGCCGTCGGCCGCGCCGAGGCGCGAGACGAGGGCGTCGAGCGCCTCGACCACGCTCTCGAAGTCGCCGCCGCGCCCGTACAGCCCGTCGATCCCGGTGCGCACCAGGTGGCCGCGGTCGAAGAGGCGGTCGAGGAACGAGCGCGGTTCCGTCGCATCCGCCTGGGACGGGCTCGTCTCGAGCGGCGCGGCGAGGGTCGGGGTGGCCAAGCTGTCCATCACGCGCTCAGGAATTGGCCGTTGCCCTTCTGCACCAGCAGAAGGTTGGCGGTGTTGCTGTGGATACGGTCGTTGCTAATCATCAGCGGCGCCGACATCACGTCGCGCAGCGCCCGGCCGAGGCTGAACGGGGTTCCGTTCTTGTAGCCGGCGATGCCGACGATCCCCAGCGCCAGCTGGACGATGGCGACGGCCGCGGTCGAGGCGGTGGTCTTCACGTTGTTCAAGGCCACCGCGAAGCCGATCGAGCCGAGCAGATCGGGCGCGCCCTGGGCTTCCGCGTAGTGGCGCAGCCCGCCCTGGATGGTCCCCTTCATCGCCTGCAGCGCGCTCGTCGCCTCGGCGAGACGCAGGGCGCCCGGCGGCACCGTGCCCGGCCGGCGGCGGGCCTCGGCCTGGACGAAGGTCCGCGCCCGGTCGACGGCATGGCTCGCGATCCCGAACCAGACGCTGCTCCACAGCAGGTGCGAGGAGGCCAGCATCGACTGGGCCGCGATCTCGGCGAAGGGCTTCGGCAGGATCTGGGCGATCGGCACGTCGCGGGCGGCGAGCAGGAAGCCGTCGCTGCAGGTGCCGCGCATGCCGAGCGTGTCCCAGCGGCTGGTCCGCTCCAGGGTGATCTGGTCGGCCGTCAGCGCGACAAGGACCTGGTCGGAGGAGGCGGCGTCCGGATGGCGCCGGCCGGTGGCGAGGATCACGTCGGCGTGGGCGCCGTAGGAGATCACGGTGGCGTCCTTGCGGAAGGCGAACGCGTCGCCCTCGGCCTCGACCGCGCAGAGGCTGTTGCGCAGGTCGCCGCCGATGCCGCCCTCGGTGGTCGCCGAGGCGACGAGCAGCTGCCGCTCCGCCACCCGCTGCATCAGCGCGCGGTGCCAGGCGCTCTCCCCGCCATGGGTGACGAGGCTCGCGACCTTGATCTGGTGCATCGCGAACACCATCCCGGTCGCGGCGCAGGCCTGCCCCAGGCCGAAGCAGGCCTCCGCCAGCCGGCTCATGTCGGCCCCCTCGCCGCCGAACGCCTCCGGGATCTGGATCCCGAGGAGCCGCTCCTCGCGGAGCGCGGCGACGGCTTCCGCGGGGAAGCGCCCCTCGCGATCGACGGCGTCCGCATGGAGCGCGGCGACCTGCGCGACCCGGCGGATGCGCTCCGCGAAGGCCGGCGGAGCGAGAACCGGTTCGGGGGGCACCCGCTTGGCGAGAGCGCTCATGCGTCCACCGGCTGGGCGATCGTCGCGACGGTGCTGCGGATCGCGCGGATCGTCGCGAACGACGCCCGGTTCAAGAGATGATCGGGGAACTCGATGTTGAACCGCTCCTCGAGCGCGAGCATCAGCTGCACGGATCCGAAGGAGCACAGGCCCTTGTCGAACAGATCGTCGTCGTCCGAGAGCCGGTCGACTTGGCCGGACAGGGACTCGATTCCACCGAGCGTTTCGCGAATGTCGTGAGAGGAAATCATTGCACGCAACACCATCTGATCCATCTCGAACCTGAAGCCTTGGATTGTCGTCGTCAATTCTTACTCTTCAATAAAGTTAACTTAATAATTGGTGAATTCTAAAGCTTTGATGTCTATCGCGCTGGAAGTCGGTATTCGCTCCTTCGCACCGCGAGACAGGATTCGCCGGAGGCGAGGCGGCGATGCGCGAAGCGGCGATCGAAAGCACGCCGCAGATCGAATTGACGACATTGCGCACAATCCATGTGCGAAGTGCCGGCAGGATCTGTGTTTCGACGGCTTCCGTGGTCGGTTGCGCGGGCCAGATCGCTACATCCGTATGCAAGCTGGCTAAAGGTCACTCGATTCGTTGCCGTGATGCAACAGCGGCGTCGCACGAGGTCTTCGGGGAGGATTCGACGTTGCTCGGGTGGACCGGTTCGCACACAGTGCTCGGGCACTGGGGGCATCGCAAAAGCGGGCCCGATGAGCCCGCACCAAAAAGCGGGCCGCAAAACAAGGTGTGACGCGATCGGCCCCGGCCCCGCGACCACACGATCCTCGGGTCTCGAAGCTTTTGGAGATATCTATGACGCTTTTGAAGAGCACCCTGCTCGCTTCGGCCGCCGGCTTCGCCGCCGTCGCCGGCGCCCAGGCTGCCGATTTGCCCGTCAAGAAGGCCGCCCCCATCGAGTACGTCCGCGTCTGCTCCGCCTACGGCGCCGGCTTCTTCTACATTCCCGGCACCGACACCTGCCTCCGCCTTTCGGGTCGCGCCCGCTTCGACGCTGCC